>NZ_JAMYLN010000034.1:0-59374 GCF_040318035.1 Mesorhizobium sp. M1329
TCTTGTCACACTCTTGCCAATTGACGCCAGGCGTCGCGGCTGCGTCGCAATTTTGAGCGGCAGCGGCGTTCTGCCAAGCAAACACGGTGCAAACCGCTAGAACCAAGCCGGATGCGCCGTAACCTCTGGTTCGCCTCAAAGTCATTGTTGCTGCACCTCTGCCACTCGCCGACACTCAACCCTTACCACATCTGCTGACACACGAGCCACGGTGACCACCGCCGTCACAGTTAGCGCGTTTCTCATATCAAGCTTCGATGTTGATCAACCGATCACCCCGCGCGTAGGGCGCGATTTGCGAGCGCCTCCCCATATCATATCATCGGCGGTCCAGCGGAGAGGGCCCTGAAAGACTGGTGGTCCATTCCCCCACTCCCTGGTTGCGAGCGCAAAGGTATCGTCACGTGATCCATCCAAGACATTCCCCGCAGCCCGCCGTGTAGCACTCGCGGAGAACGTCATGTCGGCGTATGATCCGACTGCTTCGAACGCGGTTGAAGGCCTTAGCAATGGATCGGATCGAACGAAAGCTTTCGGCGATCCTCGTCGCCGACGTGGCCGGCTACAGCCGCCTCATGGGGATCGACGAAGAGGGGACGCTGACCCGACTGACCGCGCACCGCCGTTACGTTGTCGATCCGAGCATCATTCGCAACCGCGGCCGAATTGTCAAAAACACCGGTGACGGGCTGCTGGTGGAGTTTGCGAGTGTCATCGACGCAGTACGATGCGCGGTCGAAGTGCAGACCGATATGGCCAAACGGAACTCCGGCGTGGCCGAGGATAAGCGCATAAGTTACCGAATTGGCATTAACGTTGGCGACGTCGTAGAGCAGGACGGCGACATTTTCGGTGAGGGCGTGAACATCGCCGCGCGGCTGGAAGGCATTGCCGAGCCGGGTGGGATTTGCGTGTCAGCACGCGTGCAGGAGGATGCCGCCGGAAAAGTCGACCTCACCTTCATAGATATGGGTGAACAGGCGCTCAAGAACATCGCACGTCCAGTCCGCGCCTTTCGGCTGCTGGTCGAGCAACCCGCCCCATTTGACGCGGCTGCGCATCCGACGTCGCCCGATAAGCCGTCGATCGCGGTCCTGCCATTTCAGAATATGAGCGGTGATCCGGAACAGGAATATTTCGGCGACGGAATAGCCGAAGACATAATAACCGGCTTGTCGAAGCTCCGGGGCTTCTTTGTCATCGCCCGAAATTCGACCTTCGCCTACAAAGGCAAAGTGCCGAACATCCGGCAGGTCGCGCGCGAGCTAGGCGTGCGGTATGTACTCGAAGGCAGCGTCCGCAAAGCAGGCGAGCGGCTGCGGGTGACTGGGCAGCTCATCGACGCGACCAGCAGCAATCACATCTGGGCAGAGCGCTACGATCGTCCCATCGCTGACATCTTTTCAGTGCAGGATGAGATTACGGCAAGCGTCGTTGCAGCTATCGAGCCGCAACTTTATGCTGCTGAAGGCCTTCGTCTCCAAAGCAAGCCGCCCGAAAGCCTCGATGCCTGGGGCTGCGTCGTTCGGGCAATGCCCCATATCTGGACTTGGGTTGCCCAGAACGAAGACGATGGGGTCAATCTTCTGAATCGGGCGATTAAGCTCGATCCGAGTTATGCGCGCGCACGGAGCCTTCTGGCGTGGGCTTTCGCCACCCGCGTCGTCCTCGGCAACATGGATTTTGAGAGAGGCATCTCCGATGGTCTCGTTCTCGCCCAACGTGCGATCGACCTCGATCCCGACGACCCCTGGGCCCATATCGCGGCTGGGTACGTCTATGTGTTTTCGCGACGATTTGGGCCTGCCGTCGAGGAGTTGAACGAAGCGCTGCAGCGCAATCCGAATTTCGCCTTTGCGCGGATGATCCTTGGCTGCGCCTACGGCTATGCCGGGTTAGCGGAGGAAGGTCACCGTCAGCTCGAGATCGCAACACGATTGAGCCCGCGCGATCACACCCAGGCCGCCAATCTTTCGATCGAAGGGCTTTGTCATTTTGTGGCCGGCCGGTACATCGAAGCCGCAACCGCGGAACGCCGAGCCGTCCAACTGCGGTCGAATTTCGGCACCGCTTGGCGCACGCTCACTGCCGCCGCGGGCCTCGCGGGCGATCTGGAGTTAGCCCGGCAAGGCCTCGCCGAATGCAGGCGTTTACAGCCGGACGTCAGCCTCGCCTGGGTTGAGAAATATTATCCAATGATCCGGGTTGAAGACCGCGCTAGGTACATCGAGGGCTTGCGACGGGCGGGGCTCGAATAGCGGAGGCAGCCGTTCGGAAGTGCGACAGTTGGGGGTCGCGACATCCGTTGCTGGCGCAACCGCGACTCCCAGAGTGGTTGCCCGGTATGTTCGCTTCCAAATCTGGCAAATCCGACCTCAACGGCTGAGTTGAGGCGCAGAGCAGACGGTCGGCTTTCAAACCCGGAGCGACACGAGCAGACCTTTGTTCGGCGCAAGTGTCGTCCTGACGTGGTCCAAGGCGGTCTTCCGTTGCCACCGTCGCTTGCTGGAGCTGCGTTAAGTCGGTCGGAAGCCAATGGTATTTTCAATGGAACGCTAATATACATGGAACCCCAACGAGCAGCGCCTGCCAGATACTTGAGGGATGCCATGCGAAGGCTCATCTTCACGGCAATGTGTATCGCCGCCGCAACAGCCGCTAACGCCCACGATTGGTACGAAGACAAGATTGACCCACAGACCAAATTCAAGTGCTGCGGCGGTTCAGATTGCCGCGCCGTACCTCGGTCTTCGGTGCAGTCCAGGGTAGACGGTGGGTACACCTATTTGCCGCATAATTTCATCATCCCACGGGACCGCGTACAAGAATCGCCGGACGGCCAATACCATATCTGCGAAAATAAATATGTTGTAACCAACCAGCTGTATTGGCGTTGCTTCTTCGCACCTCGTGTCGATGTGTCTATACTTCTAAAGCATTAACTGCGCGTCGCTTCCGCAACTTACATCCGCAAGGTGCTAGTCCATTAATTCTGTTGGACTTTCTTCAAAATTGTCGAAGCTCAAGCGGTGCGCGACTGCCCCAGGGATTTCATTGGATACGTCGCGGCTATCGAGAGCCTGCGCACGCTAGGCGTTACTCCATAGGGCGCTGCCGCGGGTGACTTCTGGCGGACTCCGCAAGTTCGGTGACAGGCCAGATTTTATCGTGTCGGCAGGGCCGTGGTTGTGTAGATTGGCTGCGTGGCCCGCCTTGCCTGCATTGTCGTTCCAAGTCCACTCGCCACGTGACGCAAACGCGGTAACGGCTGGCGATTTCGACCACGATGGACAGCCAAGCGATAGGGGATAACTGGCGCGGGATCATCAGCACAGTTCATGCGGGAGCGGCATTCGCCGGATGCGGTAGTTGCGGCTGCAGTCTCGAATTTGACGCATCAGCACTTGCAAATCGTCAGCCGAGGTCTTTTGCTCGCGCGATAGTTGCCCTTGACCGTTGAATGGTTGGCGAACAGATGAACAAAATCGATCGACGGCGGCCAGAGTCAGAAACGGACGCCACCGTAAATGCCGCAAGACTTGGAACTCGGCTGCGCCTCGCCCGCCAGACACGCGGCATGACGCTGAAGAGCCTGGCCGCGGCTGCGAATTGCTCGGAAAGCCTGCTGTCCAAGATCGAGAACGGCAAGGCTTCGCCGTCCCTGCCCATGCTTCACCGTCTGGTCGAGGTTCTCGACACCAACATCGGCTGGATGTTCGAGCAAGTCGATGACGACGAGGCGATCGTATTCCGGGCGGGCGCAAGGCCTTTGATTGCGCTCGACGCGCTACGGCGTGGCGAAGGAATTTCGCTCGAACGCATCATTCCGTATTCGCCTGGCCACCTCTTACAATGCAACATCCATCACATCGAGGCAGAGGGCTCGAGCGAAGGTCCGATCCAGCATGCCGGCGAGGAAGTCGGCTATGTGCTCGCCGGCCGGATCGAGTTGATCGTTGACGGCAAGAGCCATGCTCTCGCCACGGGTGATGCCTTCGTGTTCAGATCGGAGTTGCCGCATCATTACCGCAACATCGGCGAGGAACGGGCCAGCATTTTCTGGGTCAACACGCCGGCGACTTTCTGAGCGACGCACTGCGTTCATTTGGATTGACAAATATTCAAGTCTCTTGAATGCTTGCCTCGTGCCTGTAGCACCAACGGGACCAGCCGAGGTCTGGTCCGCAAGCAAGGGGAACCAAAATGCGTCTGTTCAAACTTCTCGCCGGCTGTGCCGCCGCCATTGCCGTGGGCTCGGCAGCCATGGGATCGGCGCTTGCCGATACGTTCGCTCTCGTCAACATCAACCAGCAGGCCCTGTTCTTCAACCAGATCAACGAGGGCGCGCAAAAGGCAGCCGACGCCGCCGGCGCCAAGCTGGTCATTTTCAACGCCAACAATGTGCCCAGCGCGCAGAACGACGCGATCGAGAACTACATCACGCAGAAAGTCGACGGCATCATTCTGGTCGCCATCGACGTCAACGGCGTCAAGCCTGCGATCACCGCGGCCAAGGCGGCCGGCATTCCCGTCATAGCCATCGACGCGCAGATCCCCGACGGCGACAATATTTCGTTCATCGGCGTCGATAACACCAAGGCCGGCGAGGACATCGGCAAATTCTACGCCGACTATGTGAAGGCCGAGATGGGCGGCAAGGCCAAGATCGGTATCGTCGGCGCACTCAATTCATTCATCCAGAACCAGCGGCTCGACGGCTTCAAGAAGGCGGTGACCGAAAGCGGCCAGGCCGTCACCTTCCTCGACACGGTCGACGGCCAGAACGTTCAGGAGGCCGCGTTGAGCGCTTCGGAAAACCTGATGACCGCCAATCCGGACATGAACTCGCTCTATGCGACCGGCGAGCCGGCATTGCTCGGCGCCGTTTCGGCTGTGACTAGCCAGGGCCGCACCGGCGACGTCAAGGTGTTCGGCTGGGATCTGACCAAGCAGGCCGTTCAGGGCATTGACGACGGCTGGGTGGTGGCGGTGGTGCAGCAGGATCCGGCCGGCGAAGGAAAGGCCGCAGTCGAAGCGCTGGGCAAGCTCAAGAAGGGCGAGAAAATCGATCCGATCATCAATATCCCGGTGACGATCGTGACCAAGAAGAATGTCGACGAATACCGCGCGATGTTCAAGTAACCTGCGTCGGCGACCGAGCCGCGGCGCCGCCTGAGGCTGCGCTGCGGACCCCTTGCAATCGCGTGGAATCCCAGATGAGCAGCGGCCAGACCTATCGGGTGCGGATGAGCGGCATCTCAAAGCGCTACAACGCCATCCAGACGCTCGATGACGTGTCGCTGACGCTGAAGCCGGGCGAGGTGCTGGGGCTCGTCGGCGACAATGGCGCCGGCAAGTCGACATTGAGCAAGGTGCTGTCGGGGGCTGTGGTTCCCGACGCGGGCACCATCGAGATCGACGGTAAGCCGGTGATCTTCAGCTCGCCGGCGGACGCACGTGCGGCGCGCGTCGAGATGGTCTACCAGGACCTGTCGCTGTGTGACACGGTCGATGTCGCCGGCAATCTGTTTCTCGGCCGCGAGCCGCGCCGCCGCATCGCAGGCATTTCCTTTCTCGACAAGAAGCGCATGCATGACGAGACCCGCCAGATGCTCGATCGGCTCGGCATCGTCATTGCCGACACGCGGCTCAAGGTCGAAAACCTCTCCGGCGGGCAGCGCCAGTCGATCGCGATCGGCCGCGCCGCCTCGTTCGAGCCGGCCGTGCTCATCATGGACGAGCCGACGGCAGCGCTTGCCGTGGCCGAAGTCGAGGCGGTGCTCGAACTGATCCGCGCGGTCAGTGCGCGCGGTGTCAGCGTCATTTTGATCACCCACCGGCTGCAGGATCTGTTCCTTGTCTGCGATCGCATCCAGGTCATGTATGAGGGGCGCAATGTCGCCGAGCGACTGATCGGCGAGACCAATATCGAAGACGTGGTCAATCTGATCGTCGGCCGCAAGTTCAGTGCGCGTTCCGCCACCAATGGCTATCGCGGTGGAGCGCCGGCATGAGTGACGCGATCCACGCCGCCCAGCCCTCACGAGTGCACAAGGGCACCTGGCGCGATGTGCTGCTCGCCAATGGCAGTGTCGTCTCGATCGCGCTGTTCTTCCTGGTCGTCTGCATCATCTTCTCGCTTGCGACCGACGCCTTTCTGACGTCGCCCAATCTGTTGAACATCCTGCGGCAGTCGGCGCCGCTGTTGATCGTCGCCGCGGCAATGACTTTCGTCATCACCACTGGCGGCATCGATCTTTCTGTCGGCTCCGTACTGGCGCTGGTGGCGACGCTGTCGGCGACGCTTTTGCAGTTCGGCCTGCCCTGGCCAGTCGTTATCCTCGCGATGTTGGCACTCGGTGCCCTGCTTGGCGCGGTGCAGGGCTATTTCGTCGCCTATGAGGGCATCCCGTCCTTCATCGTTACGCTTGCCGGGCTTTCGGTGATCCGTGGCGTGGCGCTGCTGATCACCGGCGGCTATTCCATCCCGATCGAGCCAGGAAGCGCTTTCACCGTGCTGGGCCGCGCCTGGTTCCTTGGCGTGCCGGTGCCGGCGCTGATCGCGCTGGCGATCCTGGCCATCGCCTATCTCGCCTTCAACGAGACGCCATTCGGCCGCTATGTCACCGGTATCGGCGCCAACGCCGAGGCGGTGCGGCGTGCCGGCGTCAACACGCGGCAGACGACGCTGTTCGTGTATGTGATTTCCGCCACCGCGGCAGCCCTTGCCGGGATCATCATTGCTGCCCGGCTTGGATCGGGATCTTCGAATGCCGGACAGGGTTTCGAGCTGGAAGTCATCGCCGCCGTCGTGCTCGGCGGTACCAGCCTGTTCGGCGGCCGCGGAACGATCATCGGCACGGTGCTCGGCGCGCTGACCGTGGCCGTCATCGGCAACGGCCTGATCCTGGCGCATCTGTCGCCTTTCCTGACGCCGATCGTCACCGGAACGATCATCCTGATCGCTATCTGGCTGAACTTCCGCCTGTTTCGCGGCGCCGTGCGGAGCCGTTGAGCCGATGAGCGATCTGTTCGATGACGCGGTACCCAGGCAGCGGCTGCCAATCGGGGTCGAAACCGGCCATGTGATGACCGTGCTCTGCCCGGTTCCGGTCGAGGAGATGGGCATCACGCTGATGCACGAGCACATATTGCTCGACGGCGCGCGCAGCTGGAAATGCCCCTGCCATCCCAATGACATGGCGATCGCCGAGCAGCCGGTGAACATCGAGATCATCGGCGAGTTGCGCATGAACCCATACGTCAACCGCGACAACGTCTCGCTCGACGACGCCGACCTGGCGCTGTCGGAGCTGCAGCGCTATCGCGCGCTGGGCGGCCACACCGTCGTCGATGCCACCAATATCGGCATCGGCCGCGACCCCGAAAAGCTCGCCCGCATCAGCCGCATGTCCGGCCTGAAGATCGTCATGGGCACCGGCTTCTATCTCGAGCACACCCATCCCGAATGGCTGAAGGCGATGGATGTGGACGCGGTGACCGAGTTCATCGTCAACGACGTCGGCGGCGGCGAGACGCAGCCGCCGATCATGGCCGGGCTGATCGGCGAGGTCGGCGTCAGCAAGGATTTCACCGCCGAGGAACGCAAGTCGCTGCGGGCTTCCGCGCGTGCCTCGCGCATCACCGGCGTGCCGCTGTCAATCCATCTGCCTGGCTGGGAGCGGCTGGCGCACGACGTGCTCGATATCGTCGAGGCCGAGGGCGCCGATCTTCGCCACACCGTGCTCTGCCACATGAACCCGAGCCACGACGACCCCGATTACCAGAAAAGCCTCGCCCGGCGCGGCACGTTCCTCGAATACGACATGATCGGCATGGATTATTATTATGCCGACCAGGACGCGCAATCGCCCTCCGACGAGGAGAATGCACGCGCCATCGCTGCCCTTGTCGAGGCGGGCTTCGGCGACCGCCTGCTGTTGTCGCAGGATGTATTCCTTAAGATCATGCTGACGCGCTTCGGCGGCTTCGGCTATGGCTATATCCTGAAGCATTTCATACCGCGCCTGAAACGCCACGGCGTCGAGCAGGCTGCTATCGACCGCATGCTGATCGCCAATCCAAAGAGCGTATTCGCGCGGCTCTGAATGGCCTCGAGTTACGACGGGAGTTCAAATGTCCAAGAAGAAAATCCTGCTTGCCGGCGAATCCTGGGTTTCGACCGCGACCCATATCAAGGGTTTCGATCAGTTTCCGACCGTTACCTACCACACCGGCGCGGACGAGTTGCTGGGCGCGCTGAAGGCGACCGACTTCGACGTCACTTTCATGCCGGCGCATGAGGCGCAGCGCGGCTTTCCACAGACGATGGAGGCGCTGTCCGCCTATGACGCGGTCGTGCTCTCCGACATCGGCGCCAACACGCTGCTGCTGCATCCCGACACCTGGGTACACTCCAAGCCGACGCCGAACCGCTTGCGCCTGCTGCGCGATTACGTCAGCGGCGGCGGCGGTCTATTGATGTTAGGCGGCTACTACAGCTTCCAGGGCATCAATGGCGGCGCGCGCTACCGCAAGACCCCGGTCGAGGACGTGCTGCCGGTGAACTGCCTGGCCTACGACGACCGCGTCGAGGTTCCCGAAGGTTTTGCGCCCGTGCCGAAACCAGGGTCGAGCCATCCCATCCTCAGGGGCCTCGGCTCGGACTGGCCGATCCTGCTCGGTTTTAATGAGGTGACGCTGAAGGACGGGGCCGAGGTCCTGGCCAGCGTGTCGTCGGATTATGGCTCGCTGCCGCTGCTTGTCACCGGCCATTACGGCAAGGGCCGCACCGTTGCCTGGACATCCGATGTCGGGCCGCATTGGCTGCCGCCGCAATTCATCGCCTGGCCAGGTTACAAGACTCTGTTCGAACAGATGCTGGGCTGGGCGACCGGTGAGAGCTGAGCCATGCATGTCCACGTCGTCGGCAATGCCTGCGTCGATACCGTGTTTCGCATCGGCCGCTTCCCTGCCGCGGGCGAGACTTTGAATGCCATGAGTTATGCCGACGGGCTCGGCGGCAAGGGCGCCAACCAGGCAGTCGCAGCAGCACGGACTGGTGCAGAGGTGACGTTCTGGACGGCGCTCGGCAAGGACCCTGCTGGCGCGTGGATCAGGAGCCGCCTCGACAGCGAGCTATCAAACCTTGAGGCGAGCGAATTCGAGCTGTCGAGCGACCGCTCGACCATCGTCGTCGATAAAGGCGGAGAGAATTTCATCGTCAGCGGCGTCGCCTGCAGCGAAGCCTTCGATCCGGTGGCGCAAACAGCACTTGCCCGCTGGATCGCCCCCGGCGATATCCTCGTCTGTCAGGGCAATCTGCGGGCCGCAGCGACCAATGCCTGCCTGGGGGCAGCAAGGGAAAACGGCGCGCGCACCGTCCTCAACGCCAGCCCCATCGATGCGGCTTCTGTGCCCGATCTCGGCCTGGCGGAGGTTTTGGTGGTCAACCAATCCGAGGCGAAAACCCTGACCGGCCGGGATGACATGACAGCAGCAGCCGGCGCGCTGGTGGCCAAAGGCGCAGGGGCCGTCGTCATCACCCTCGGTGCCGCAGGCTGTCTCTTGCTTGGTCCGGGCCGGGCGGAACCAATTCGCTTGCCGGCGCCGAGCGTCGAAGCGCTCGACACCAGCGGCGCGGGCGATGTGTTCTGCGGCTGTCTGGCCGGTGGGCTTGCGCGGGGCATGCCGGTCATCTCGGCACTGGAGCTGGCGCTCGCCGCCGCCGCGATCGCCGTGACACGGCCGGGCACGCTGGCATCCTGTCCTTCCGCCTCCGAGATGGCGGCACTCATCGACAAAATGGAGTTCTCATGACCCAGCTCGGCCAATCCGGCGGCGATGCATTGTTAGACCTTTTCGGCCGCACACAGGTGGTGATCGGCGTCGTTCATCTGGCGCCGCTGCCCGGCGCGCCCCGCTATCACGGCGAGGTTATCGAGGCGATCTACCAGCGCGGGCTCGACGACGCCAAGGCCTATCTCGACGGCGGCTGCGACGGCGTCATCGTCGAGAACCATGGCGACATCCCCTTCGCCAAGCCTGACGATATCGGCCCGGAGACGGCCGCCTATATGGCGGTCGTCTCCGACCGCATCCGCCGCGAACTCGGCAGGCCGATCGGCATCAATGTGCTGGCCAATGCCGCGATCCCGGCCTTGGCGATCGCCAGCGCTGCCGGCGCCGGTTTCGTCCGCGTCAATCAATGGGCGAACGCCTATGTCGCCAATGAGGGATTTGTCGAAGGCGAGTCTGGCCGCGCGGCGCGCTATCGCGCCAAGCTGCGCGCCAACGGCATCCGCATTTTCGCCGATGCCCATGTCAAGCACGGCGCACACGCCATCGTTGCCGACCGCCCGGTGGAGGAACTGGTCAAGGACCTGGTCTTCTTCGATGTCGATGCCATCATCGCCACCGGCCAGCGTACCGGCCACGCCGCGGATTTGGGCTACATCAGCATGATCAAGCAGGCTGCCGGCCTGCCGACGCTGGTCGGCAGCGGTGTCACCCCGGATAACGCCAAGGATATTCTCGCCATTGTCGACGGGGTCATCATCGCCAGCGCGCTGAAGCACGACGGCGTCTGGTGGAACCAAGTCGACTCTGCTCGAGTAAAGGCTTTCATGGCTGGTCTGAAGCGATAGCTGACTACCCTACCGGGGGGCTTGGGGTCCCAGCTTGATCAGAGACGACGGACCGGCGCAGGATACTGCGCGACCAGATCGTCGACGGTCAGCAAAGTAATGCCTTCCACAATCGATTGAGCAACCAGGATCCGATCGAAAGGTCCTTGTGGATAGGTGGAAGCCCCTCCACTGCAATGGCATGCTCGCCGGTGATTGGCAGCTTATGATAGCCATTGTCAATCAGGCCCCGACGTAAAAGACGCATCGATCTTACAGTCAAGGCGGCCCAGACCGCGTCTAATGGCAATCTCCCGGGGAGTTGCGGCGCTGAACGTCAAGTGATTATTGGCATTCTCGATCTCAGCGAGGGCTGCGGGCGGGAGCTTTTCGGGCTCGCCCGCCGCCCAGAGCAGAAGATAAGTATCGAGAAGAAGTTTCATGTATCGCCGCCAAACAGCTTTTCGATCTCGTCATCGGCCATGCGATCAAAATCGTCCGGAACTGAAAACTGCCCGGCCATAAACCCCACCCGACGCATTTCGCCGGCCGCAGGTGCGTCTATGGCAACCACCTTGACCATCGGCTTGCCGGATTTGGCAATAATGAAGGATTCGCCTTTGGCTGCCCTGTCGACAAGACAAGACAGATGCGTCTTGGCCTCGTGGATATTGACGGTGCGCATTGCGGGCCTCACGACTTAGTCCATACAACTTAATCTACATCGGGCCCCGATTTTCAAGTGTGTTTCAGTCAGTGAAGGATGCCGCATGCGGCCGATCCTTTCGGATCGGCCGCATGCGCTACAAGAAAGGAATTGAGAGGCCCCACAGAGTGGCGAGGATGAGCGAGTCCTAGATCAATCGTTTCAGGTCCGGCGCTCATTTGGTAGGGTACGACTTCAACAAAGACGCGTAATCGATTGTCTGAACTGCATGTTTGTTGGGACTACATCTCATCTGATGTTGGCCGAACCTGTTGGTCCGCCATGCGACGTCGGAGTTCACAGGAGCGATTTTTGCCGAGCAAATGCTCTACGTCGCGCTAGGGGCGGAAAGCGTAACGTCCGCTTTTAGGGCGCTGCACCACGGCGGCGACGAAGGCGATCGACGTGACGGGCGCCAAAAGCCTTACCTGGCTCTATGTTCCCTTCACGATTCTCGGTTTAGTCGGTCGGCGGGATTGAGCCGCGCTCTCGAGGGCCAGGGCCAACCGCTTCTCGTCTTCGATGGCGCGATCGACTGCCTCAATTTCCTCTTGGAGCACCTTCAGCTCGGCTCCGTAGCTGGAGCCGTCGCTGTCCCCAATCTGAAAGCCACTTGCGCGCATTGCGTCGCGAGTATGGTGCACGTTACGGACTCCTTCGCGTCGAGTCGCGACCAAGATTTCCCTAAACTCTCCAAGACGTTCAACGTGATTGCGAGCCATTGCTTTCTCCTATTTCGTCGTCATCGTCGCCGACGGCGATTCAGAACGGCTAAAACCTACGGAGATACTCTCGACAAAGCATGAGTGCGGAAGCTCAAATTTGAATGTCTTGCAACAGCTTGAAGCGCGGCAGGCGGAAATTGGCCGCGACCCAACCGATCTCAGACCAACTGCTAGACAGTTTCGGCCGAGCGCGCCTGCGGCTCCCCCAACGGGGCCATCGCGCGGAAGCCGTCAAACGGCAGAAACTTCAAATCCATCATGTTGGCTCATTGCCAAAGCGCCGCTTCAAGACAACAATGACCTCGACGCCGGCGCGCCAGACGCGCACAAAAAAGCGTCGGAGGAAATGGAGGAGGAAGCCGCTGGCCAAGTCACGGACGCGCTATGCATGCGGCCTTTCGGTGCTCACCACCGACGAATCTGACGCGGATGCGTTCGCCCGGGCGGTGGCAGCGGAAGCAGTGGCCATCGACGCCGGGTTTGCCCTCCTGTTTTTCTCGCAGAGTCTAATAGAGGCCGTCGCCCTGTCGGAAGCGCTGAACACCCACGCGCCGGCGCTCCACTATGCCGGCTGCTCGACGGCCGGTGAGATAACGCCCAAGGGGCTGGAGGAAGGTCAGATCCTGGCGATGCTGCTTCCCTCCGTATCGTTTTCGGCAGCCAGCACCATGGTCGAAAATCTGTCGTCATCAGGCATGGACGGGATTACCGGCGAAGTCGAGGCGCTGAGGCGTTCGTTACGCGAGCGCCTCGGGCACGAGCGGGCCGACACCACTTTCGCGCTCTGCTTGATCGACGGGCTGTCGTATGCCGAAGAAGCGGTGACCTCCGCCATCCATTGGGGGCTCGACGACATCCCACTGATCGGCGGGTCGGCTGGCGATGATTTGAAATTCGAGACAACACGGCTGATCTCGAACGGCAAAGTGACCTCCGACAGCGCCATCATCGTGCTGATCACCACGGAAATTCCTTTCCACGTGTTCAAGACCGACAATTTCGTTCCCACCGACGAGAAGCTGGTGGTGACGGCATCCGATCCCGACCACCGCATCGTGCGCGAATTCAACGCCACCATTGCCGCCGAGGAATATGCCGCCTCGGTCGGCGTCGTCGCGCAGATGCTGACGCCACTGAGTTTTGCCTCGCACCCAGTGGTGGTGAAAGTCGGCGGCGAATTTTACTGCCGTTCAATCCAGAAGATGCACGCGGACGGCTCGCTGTCGTTCTTCTGCGCCATCGACGATGGTGTCGTGCTTGCCGTCGCCCAGCCCAAGGACATGGTCGAGGCGACCCGCGCCGCTCTCAGCGACGTCAGCGAAAGGCTTGGCGGCATCGACCTGATCCTCGGTTTCGACTGCGTGCTGCGCCGGCTCGACGCGCGCAATCGGCAGGTCTATCGCGAGATTTCGGAACTCTACAAGGTCAACAACGTCCTCGGCTTCGGCACCTATGGCGAACAGTACCGTTCGATGCATCTGAACCAGACCTTCACCGGCATCGCCTTCGGTGAACGCAATGCGGCCGAAGCGGCGGAGTAGGAAATCCGGGATGCCGCTCAGGAACATCGACGACCTGGAAAGGCTGAAGAAAATAAACGCCGCGCTGATCAGCCGCGTCGAGCGTTCCATGGACCAGCAAGGCAATGCCTTTTCGCTGTTCCAGACCGCCATTTCGCTCGAGAGCCGGGTGCGCAGCCGCACCGAAGAGCTGCATTCGACCTTGCGCCGGCTGGAGCAGTCGAACATCGACTTGAACGCGGCCAAGGAAAACGCCGAGCTGGCGAACCTGTCCAAGACCAGGTTCCTGGCGGCCGCCAGCCATGACGTGCTGCAGCCGTTGAACGCCGCGCATCTGTCGGTCTCGGCGCTTGCCGAAGTACAGACCAGCAACGAAGGCAGAAACCTGGTCCGCCAGGTCGAGCGATCGCTGGAGACGATGGAGGACCTGCTCCGTACCTTGCTCGACATTTCTAAGCTCGATGCCGGCGTCGTGCAGCCCGACATCACCGATGTCAGCCTGGAGACGCTGTTTTCGTCTCTGCGCTCGGATTTTCAGCCAGTCGCCGAAATGAAGGGGCTGACGCTGAAGTTCCGGCCGGTCAACGCGCTGGTCCGCTCGGATCGCACCTTGCTGCGCCGCATCCTGCAGAACATCCTTTCCAATGCGCTGCGCTATACCCGCTCCGGTGGCGTGTTGGTCGGCACCAGGCATCGCGGCGACACGATCCGCATCGACGTCGCCGATACCGGCTGCGGCATCCCCGACGACCAGCGCGAGGCGGTGTTCGAGGAATTCCATCGCGGCGTGATCCCGACGGATGCCGGGCTTGCCGCCGGCGGGCTGGGGTTGGGGCTAGCCATCGTGCGCCGCATCGCCGCGGCACTCGGCCATCCCGTCACGTTTTCGTCGAAGGTCGGACATGGCACGATTTTCCATATCGACGTTCCGGTCGGGATCGGCGACACGGCCGATCCAATCGCCAGCACGGTCGACATGGAGCGGCCGCGCGGCTACGGTCTGTTCGGCACAAGGGTGCTGCTGGTCGAAAACGACATCGAGGTGTTGCAGGCGATGACCTCCCTGCTCGAGCGCTGGCAGTGCCTGGTGCGCCCCGCCACCTCGACCGGTGACGCGCTCGACCTGCTTGGCGATACCGACTGGTTGCCAGATATTGTCATAGCCGACCAGCATCTCGACGCCGGCGACCTCGGCACCACCACAATCGCCGAGGTCCGTGATTATCTCGGCCGCGCGGTGCCGGCGCTGATCGTCACCGCCGATGGTTCGGAGACAATCGCCAACGCCGCCCGCGCCGCCGGCATCGAGCTGATGCGCAAACCGTTGAAGCCGGCGCAATTGCGGGCGCTGCTGGCGCATCTGCTGGCTTAGGAAATCGCGCGGACTTTCCTAGCATCGGGAGGTGGCAAAACAGATGGTTCGACTCATGTCCGAAGAGACGATTAAGAACCTGCTATGGACGCGGCGCGGAACCAACGTTCTTCTGGGGCGGCTGAGCCGCCAGGGCATGGGAAAGCCGCAAGGCCCAACCAATGCTTGATCCTTATGGGTGTCTGGCGCGATCGTTCTCGCAGCCAAGCGCGAGGAAACGGGTGCAGTTCAAAACCTGCCGCTAAAGGGAAGGAAGGAAAGATGCAATTGGCGGCTGACGCCGCCAAAAAAGTTCCGCGCGCCCTTGACGAGGGGCCGGCCAATGGGTGTCACCGTAATTCTGGGTGAACGGAAGGGCAACGAAGGGGTGGCCAACGAAACAATGACCAACGGCAATAAACAAACGGCTGGATACCATACGTCTCCCTTCTGGCGCATTCTTCGAGGAGAGGCTGTGTACCAACTTGATGAAACGTCAGTGCCGGAACCCATCAATCGAGCGCTTGGTCCCGACCCTTTTTGGGACAAGGGTGAGAACATAATGTGCTTCGACGACCTCGAGGTCGGACTGGACGAGACAAACGAATTGAAGACGGTTCGTTACTTCGGCTTATATCCTGGAAAAACGAGTAAAGGCGAAATCAGGCTACCAAAACATGATAGCGAACGGATTTCCAAAAAACTGATGCGAATGAGCAGCGTTATGGAATACTTGATGACTAATTCAGTTGGATTCAACTACGATAGAACCTTTGACAGCAATTCTGATCGTGGTATTCACCTACACGATGGAATTAGTCTTCATTTTTATGAAAAATCGGGGATATTTTATCTTGGTGCTGTGTTTTTGACGAAAATATAGGCACGCAGATTTTCGCCTGATGTTACTGGACCGCATTGCTCATCTTAAATTACCAATTACGGTGACAGTGCACTTCTTGCATGTTCGCCCAAAGCCTCTCCTGCGCCTCAAAACCCCGCCGGATCCCTAAACAACTCCGCATTGTCCAGCTTCGAGACCTCGATCACCGCCTGTGTGCGGCTGTAGACGTTGAGCTTGCGCAGAATTTCGGAGACATGCGCCTTGACGGTGGTCTCGCCGACCTGCAGCTCATAGGCGATCTGCTTGTTGAGCAGGCCCTGGCGCAGCATCTGCAGCACCTTGAGCTGCTGCGGCGTCAGCGTAGCCAGGCGCTGCACCATCTCGGCGCGGTCGGTGCTGTCGGCGTCGCGCGGCCGGCCTTCATAAGTCTCGGGAACATAGATCGCGCCTTCCATCACCGAGCGGATGGCGGCGGCAAGGTCGCTCTTGCGCGCCGATTTCGGGATGAAGCCGGCCGCACCGTAGGACAGCGCCTCGGAAATGATCTTCGGTTCCTCATAGCCGGAGACGATGACCACCGGCAGGCGCGGATAACGCGTCCTGAGCTGCAGCAGCCCGTCAAACCCATGCACGTCGGGCATACTGAGATCGAGCAGCGCCAGGTCGAACGGCTTGGCATCCGTCAGAAGCTCGAGCGCCTCGGCAATCGAGCGCGCTTCCACCGTGTCAACCTCCGGGTAGGCCATCTGGACGGCGCTGTGCAGCGCCTCGCGAAACAGCGGATGGTCGTCGATGATCAGGAACCTGGCGCGATCGGTCATCAGCTTCATTTCGGTTTGGTCTGGCCTAGAATAGTCCTGCAACCATGGCCAGCTTATTGGCAAATAGTACATTGCCATCTTGGCTGGCCAAAGCAGAATGTGCCCATGATTTCCGCGGCGCCACGCGGCAGATGTGGCCGTTCTAATGCAATGCCTTGCCCGGTGGCCCAAATCGGCCGATCTGGGCCGCGCCAAGCCAGAACCAACTGATCGCAGTCGCTGATGTTGAAATTACACGATCCGGTTGGACCAATTTCAGCGTATTCCCGTTGAGCCCAACGCCCCCGAGGCTGACAGCACGTCGGCAATGACCTGCGAAGCGTGTCCGTCTACGCGCTCGCCTGCGTTCGTTCCAACGCGTGGGACCGGGCGATTTCGTCCGGCCCCAAGGATAGTGTCTGATCAGTCGTTAGGCCGGCAACGCGCCGGATCTCTTCGCCGTCCAGGTGGCGATATAGTCCATCAGGCCGGGATTGAGGCAATCATAAGGTTCGAGCCCGATCGACTTCAGCTGTGATCTTATGCCGTCCATGCGGCTCGGATCGACACCGGATTCAATGATCGAGGAAACAAAAGCGGTGAAGCCCGGCGGCGACCAGCCGTCTTCCTGGAAGCGTTCGGGATGGATGAAGGACAGCCCCTTGAAAGCGTGGTCGCGCTCGACCGGGCCGTGCATGTGGACGCCGCAGCCGGTGCAGGCATGGCGCAGGATCAGCGCGCCCGGATCGACCACCTTCAGCTTGTCGCCGTTTTCGGTCACCGTCACGTCGTTTGTAGCGGCAACCGCCACGACCGAGAACAATGCGCCTTCCGGCTTCCAGCATTTGGTGCAGCCGCAGGCATGGTTGTGGGCGATCTGGCCCTTGACCTTCACCTTGACCGGGTTGCTGGTGCAGGCGCAGACCAGCGTGCCGCCGGCAAAATCGGGCTTTTCCCGTGGCAGTCCATTGTCGATTTTAGGATGCAGTTTTTCCGGCATTTTTGTCTCCTCCCGTTTTGAACATCTGCATTTTTCGGCCGCTGGCTGGTTAGCCGGCGGCTTTCTCCTCCTCAGTAAACCACCACGCTCCTGATCGACTTGCCTTCATGCATCAGGTCAAAACCCTTGTTGATGTCCTCGAGTTTCAGCGTGTGGGTGATCATCGGATCGATTTCGATCTTGCCGGCCATGTACCAGTCGACGATCTTCGGCACGTCGGTGCGGCCGCGCGCGCCGCCGAAGGCGGTGCCCATCCAGGTGCGGCCGGTGACCAGCTGGAACGGCCGCGTCGAGATCTCCTGGCCGGCGCCGGCAACGCCGATGATGACCGACTTGCCCCAGCCGCGGTGCGACGATTCAAGCGCCTGCCGCATGACTTTGGTGTTGCCGGTGCAGTCGAACGTGTAGTCGGCGCCGCCGATCTGGTCGGCGCCGCGCTTGGTCATGTTGACGAGATGAGCCACGACATCGCCGTCGATCTCCTTCGGATTGACGAAATGCGTCATGCCGAATTTCTCGCCCCATTCCTTCTTGTCGTTGTTCAGGTCGACGCCGATGATCATGTCGGCGCCGGCAAGGCGCAGGCCCTGGATGACGTTGAGGCCGATGCCGCCGAGGCCGAAGACGACGGCCGTCGCGCCTTGCTCGACCTTGGCCGTGTTGATCACAGCACCGATGCCGGTGGTGACGCCGCAGCCGATGTAGCAGATCTTGTCGAACGGGGCGTCGGCATTGACCTTGGCCACCGCGATCTCGGGCAGCACGGTGAAGTTGGAAAAGGTCGAGCAGCCCATATAGTGGAACAGCTTGTCCTTGCCGATCGAGAAGCGCGAGGTGCCGTCCGGCATCAAGCCCTGACCCTGCGTGGCGCGGATGGCGGTGCACAGGTTGGTCTTGCGCGACAGGCAGGACGGGCACTGCCGGCATTCCGGCGTATAGAGCGGGATGACATGGTCGCCCTTCCTGACCGAGGTGACGCCCTTGCCGACGTCGACGACGATGCCGGCGCCTTCATGGCCGAGGATCGCCGGAAACAGGCCTTCCGGGTCGGCACCCGACAGCGTGAACTCGTCGGTGTGGCAGATGCCGGTTGCCTTGACCTCGACCAGCACCTCGCCATCACGGGGACCCTCGAGGTCGACCTCCATGATCTCCAGCGGCTTTCCGGCGGCGACGGCGACAGCGGCGCGCGTTTTCATCAGGCAATCCTCCCAAGACAACCCATAGAGTTCACATTCCGGCATTGCTGCGGATGATCTCGGAGTCGAAGACCGCAACACGCTCATTCACCGCCGTATCTCCGCGAAAAGCCATAGGACTAAAGCAGATACGCAAGTCCACTTGCAGGGCTTTGATAAATCTTGTGGGGTCCGCTAAGCTCATTGTGGGCACCTTGAATTCGCGCTGGTCCGGGAACAATCGGACTTTAGTGCAAGAATGGGCAGTTTTATCGATGACGAGCGCGGTGCCAGGCACTCTCGCGGCCTTTTTGTGCTTATTTTTTCAGACCGCCAACGTTGCGGACGTGATGGCCCAGGAAGCGACGGGCAACCAACCGGTCGCAACCGACAGGCCAGAAAGAAAGATAGCTGAAATCAGAATAGGTTATTTGCGGGCCTACGCGCCGCAACTGGCGCTTTCCTTGCTGGACCTGCCGCCACGCGACGAAGGTGTCGCCGGCGCCAATGTGGCGATCGGCGATAACAATACGACAGGAAAGTTCCTCAGCCAGAAATTCAGCCTCGACATAGCCGAGATCAAGCCGGACGCCGACGCGGTTCAGGCGTTCAACGATCTGATTGCCAAAGGTGACCGCTATGTTGTCGCAGATCTCTCGGCCAAGCAATTGCTGTCGATCGCCGACATCGCCCGTGACAAGGGCGTTTTGGTCTTCAATGTCGGCGCCACTGACGACAGCCTGCGCGAGGAAGACTGCCGCATAAACATTTTCCATGTGGCGCCGACGCGAAGCATGCTGGCCGACGCTCTGGCGCAGTATCTCGTGGTAAAGAAATGGCCGAATTGGGTGCTGCTCTACGGTTCGCACGAGCGGGATCATCTATATGCGGCCGCGTTGCGCCGCGCGGCGGCCCGCTTCGGCGGTCAGATCGTCGCCGAGAAGGAATTCAAAGACACTGGCACGGCGCGCCGCACCGACACCGGCGCCACGCAGATACAGCAGCAGATTTCCGTGTTCACGCAGGATCTGCCGGAGCATGACGTGGTGCTTGTCGCCGATGAGAGCGAGGTGTTCGGAACCTATGTGCCCTACCGCACCTGGACACCGCGGCTGGTCGCTGGCACGGCCGGTCTTGTCGCATCCTCCTGGCACCCCGCGAGCGAGCAATGGGGCGGCATTCAAATGCAAAGCCGTTTCCTGAGGACGACCGGCCGGCGAATGCTGTCCAAGGATATGTCGGCCTGGACGGCGGTGCGGGCGGTGGGCGAAGCCAGCACGCGCACCAATGGCGACGATCCGAAGAAGATCAGCGACTACATCCGCTCGGATGATTTCTCGGTCGCCGCCTTCAAGGGACAGAAGTTGACCTTCCGTAAGTGGAACCATCAGCTTCGCCAGCCAATCCTGCTCGGCGACACCAAATCGGTGGTCTCCACATCGCCACAGGAGGGTTATCTCCACCAAATCTCCGAGCTCGATACGCTCGGCGTCGATCAGCCGGAAACGAAATGCGTCCTTAAGTAGAACCAATCGGGAGGAATTTTCGTGCAGAGACGAGCTTGCGCACTCGCCATTCTCGCAACCGGCTTCATGGCCAATCCGGCGTGGGCTTACATCGTTTATGTCTCCAACGAGAAAGACAATACGATAACGGTCGTCGACACGGCGACGATGCAGGTGGTCAAGACCGTCGAAGTCGGCCAGAGGCCGCGCGGCATCACCATCTCGCATGACGGCAAGTTCATCTATCTGTGCGCCAGCGACGACGATATGATCGAAATCATCGATACCGCGACGCTGCAGATCGTGGGCACGCTGCCATCGGGCCCCGATCCCGAACTGTTCGTGCTATCGCCCGACGGCAAGACGCTCTACGTCGCCAACGAGGACGACAATCTCGTCACCGCGATCAACATCGAGAGCAAGCAGGTCATGACCGAGATTCCCGTTGGGGTGGAGCCTGAAGGCATGGCCGTCAGTCCCGATGGCAAAACCATGGTCAACACCTCCGAAACCACCAGCATGGCGCATTTCATCGACACCGACAGCCATGAGGTGACCGACAACGTCCTGGTCGACACGCGTCCGCGTTTTGCGCAATTCAAGCCCGACGGATCACAGATCTGGGTCAGTGCCGAAATCGGCGGCACCGTCAGCGTCATCGACAGTCTCAAACGCGAGGTGGTGAAGAAGATCCAGTTCGCGATTGCGGGACTGCGGCCCGAAACCATCCAGCCGGTCGGCATCGCGATCAGCGCCGACGGCAAGAAAGCCTATGTCGCGCTCGGGCCAGCGAACCACGTCGCCGTCATCAACACCGAAACCTACGAGGTGGAAAAATACATCCTGGTCGGCCAGCGCGTCTGGCACCTCGACTTCACCCCCGATCAGAAGACGCTGATCACCACCAACGGCAATTCCAACGACATCACCTTCATCGACACGGCGACCGACGAGCCGGTTCAATCGATCACCGTGGGCCAGCAGCCTTGGGGCGTGGCCATATCGCCCCACTAGACCGCATCGATTATCAGGGAGGCCGACATGACAAATCTTTGCCGCGGGGCTGTTGCAAGTGCACTAGATAACCAGCGCGCCCCGAAGGAGCCAGCCGCATGCAGCATGTGAGGACAGGCGGACCTGGAGAGGAGGTGGCGGCGCTCGATGTTGCCGGTATCAGCCATTCCTATGGTCCGAAGCGGGCGCTCCACGACGTCTCATTCTCCATCGCGCCGGGAACTTTCACCGTTCTGCTCGGCCTCAACGGCGCCGGCAAGACAACTTTGTTCTCACTGATCAGCCATCTTTACGGCACCCGCCGCGGATCGATCCGCATCTTCGGCCATGACGTCAGCCGCGCTTCGGGCGAAGCGCTCAGGCGTGTCGGCATCGTGTTCCAGGCACGCACGCTCGACCTCGACCTCAGCGTCCACCAGAACCTCTCCTACCACGCCTCGCTGCATGGCATTGGCGGACACCAAGCCCGGCAGCGCATTGCCGCGCTGCTCGATACAGTCAACATGCAGGGCCGTCAGCATGACAAGGCACGCAGTCTTTCCGGCGGGCAAATGCGGCGCATCGAGATCGCGCGGGCGCTGCTCCACCGCCCTTCCCTGCTGCTGCTCGACGAGGCGACGGTCGGACTCGACATCCAGTCGCGTGCGGGCATTCTGGCCACCATCCGCAAACTCGTCGAAACCGAGGGCATCGGCGTGCTGTGGGCGACGCATCTGATCGATGAGGTCGAAGACGGCGACCATGTCGTCGTGCTGCGGCAGGGCGACCTGGTTGCCAAGGGTAAGGTGGCCGATGTCGTTGCGACGAGCGGTGCCAGTTCGATCCGCGACGCCTTTTCCAGGCTCAACCGCATCGAGACAAGCGGCATCGCGGAGATGTCGCCATGAGCGCTCCCGCAACGCCCGCAAAAGTCGCCGCCCTCACGCAGGTGAAGTTCGAACAATTTGGGCTCCGCCACTACCTCATTTGCCTCAAAGGGATCGTCGTGCGGGAGTGCCTGCGCTTCCTGCATCAGCGCGAGCGCTTCATATCCTCGCTGGTTCGGCCGCTCGTCTGGCTGTTCATTTTTGCCGCCGGATTCCGCCAGGTGCTCGGCGTATCGATCATCCCGCCCTACAAGACCTACGTGCTCTACGAGGTCTACATCACGCCGGGCCTGTGCGGCATGATTCTGCTCTTTTCGGGCATGCAGTCTTCGCTGTCGATGGTCTATGACCGCGAAATGGGCAACATGCGCACCCTGCTGGTCAGCCCCTTCCCCCGTTGGTTTTTACTGATCTCGAAGATGCTCGCCGGTGTCGCCGTGTCGATCGCGCAGGTTTACGCGTTCCTGATCGTTGCCTGGTTCTGGGGCGTCAAGGCGCCGCCGCTTGGCTATCTCACCGTACTGCCGGCGCTGTTCCTCTCAGGCATGATGCTGTGCGCGCTCGGCATGCTTTTGTCTTCGATGATCAAGCAGCTCGAAAACTTCGCTGGCATCATGAACTTCGTCATCTTTCCTGGCTATTTCGCTTCTCCGGCACTCTATCCCTTGTGGCGTATCCAGGAGGCTAGCCCCCTGCTCTACAAGATCTGCCTCGCCAATCCGTTTACTTACGCCGTCGAACTGATCCGCTTCGCCTTCTACGGCCAGGTTGACTGGCTGTCGCTGGGCGTCGTTGCCGGCTGCACGCTGCTGTTCCTTGCCGCCGCCATCCTCGCCTACGACCCTTCGCGCGGCCTGATGACCCGCAAACAGGACACGGGAGGAAATGCCTGATGGCGCGAATGATTCACGTTCGCGGCCTGGCTCTGGTTGCGATGCTCGCGCCGGGCGTCAACGCCATGGCAGCCAACCCCGATCCAGACTGGCCCTGCATACAGCGCAAGGTACCGCAACTCTCGCTCGGCCAGATCTGGACCGGACCGGACCTTCCTTCAGTGGCGAAGGGCTGGTCGAAGGACCCCACCATCTCCGCCTTGGTCGAGGAGCTGGCAGCTCGCCGCATGCCGATTGCGGAAGCTCAAAAGAAGATCAGGGATTTCGCCGCTTCCTTGCCGGCCGAGCAACTTGCACCCAAAATGGCGATGCTGGTGCAAGGCATGTTCGATCACATGGACGCCGAGCGCTCGCAGGTGATCTCCGGTATTTCCCGTTACGCCCACAAGCAGCTCGAAATGGCCGCCGCGTTGCGCAAGGAAGCGTCCGATGTCGACGCGTTGCGGGCAAAGCCGGATGCGGATCCCGAAGAGATCGATCGGCGAACCGAACAGCTGAAATTCGCAACGCGAATTTTCAATGAACGCGTCCAATCACTGACTTACGTCTGTGAAGTGCCGACGATAATCGAGCAGCGGCTTTATCAATTGTCCAAGGTCGTCTCGGAAACGCTGGCCGCGAAGAAATAGAACCTCATTCGATCTTCGCGGCGGATATCACGATCCGCGGCCGGGCAGCACGCGCCAGCGCTGAACGAAATAACCGGGATGCGTCCCGATCCACTGGGCTACCAGCGATTGCGCCTGCATGAAGGCGGTCCCGGGATTCATCGCCAGGCCGTCCACCATCTGTTCGCGTTGTTCACAGGTCTGCGGCACATCCGTCAGGCAGACCATCATAACGAGCGTGTAGAGCATTACCCCTTGTCCCCATCGAATCCCGAACCCCATGCCCGGGAGCTTCCGTGATACCGACCAGTCTGCAGGGGTCGCACATACGGATCACTTACGGGTGTGAAAGGAACGTGGCCCCCGCTCTTTCGCGCCGCAATATAACATGGCGCTAATCTAACGCCAATGACCGCAGGGCTAAGTCGCGGACGCTGGCGCATCGAAGATGCGCGTCTGGCTGTGCCAGTGCCAAAAATGTGAACTCCTGGAACGCGCGCTCCCATAGGTTCGACCGAAACAGGAATATCATTGTTGTCGACCTCAGACCGGAAGCCCGTTCTGCTTTCGCAGGCTTTTGTCGAATGCGGATGCCGGGACGAAACGGCGCAGGAAACTGACCTGGCGCGCCATTTTTCCAGCCGCATAGCGCCTCTTCGGAGCGGGATCGGTCGCAGCCGCCAAAACGGTCCTGGCTACCACTTCCGGCGCATCGCCTTTTTCCATCGCTTTCCGCACAGCTGCATTCATGCCGGCGCGCGCAGAGTCGTAGATATCAAGCAACTGGTCCGGCCTGGCGAGATTTTCTTCAAATGAGGTGCGGGTATAGGCGGGCTCCACCAACACGACGCGAATTCCGAAAATACGCAGTTCGTGGTCGAGCGATTCGGAATAGCCCTCAACGGCATGTTTGGTCGACGAATAGAGCGCGAAATAGGGAGCTGGAATGAACCCCTGCACCGAACTCAAATTGACGATTCTGCCCTTGCCTTGACGGCGCATTGTCGGCAACACAGCTTTGGTTACGCGCATAACGCCAAAGACGTTCACGTCAAATAATGACTTGGCCTGGGCCATCGAGGACTCCTCCGCGCCACCAAGCAGGCCAACGCCGGCATTGTTTACGAGCAGGTCGATGCGCCCGGTCTCGGCCAGCACGTCCTGGACAAGTTTCGCCACGGACGTGTCATCGGTCACGTCGCAGGCCAGCATGGTAACGCCGTCGGATCGGTCGGCGACCGCGCGACGGCTGGTTCCGAACACACGAAAGCCCGCGTTCTGCAGGGCTTTGGCCGTTGTGTGCCCGATGCCGCTGGATGCCCCGGTCACCAGGGCGACGCCTAGATTGGTCTTGTTCATGGAGGTCACTTCTTTCTTCGTATTGAATTGGCGTGGGGAGCACGAAAAGGTCGGAGCGAAAGGCGTCAATCATGAGCGCCTCCGGTGCTCGCGCCGGCCAGATCATCCGTCCAGCGCCGGAACAGCGCGCTGGCATTAACGCCTCCGAAGCCGAAGCCATTGGAGATTGCATAGCCCATCGCCACCGGCCGGGCCCGGTTTGCGACGAAGTCGATCCCGTCGCCGGCCGGATCGGGAGCGCTCAGATTGAGGGTCGGCGGTGCGATCTGATCCCTAAGTGCCAGAATTGCGAAGATTGCCCCGAGCCCGCCGGCGGCTCCGAGCAGGTGTCCGGTTGCCGATTTCGTTGCACTGACAGCTATCGCGAAATCGCGCCCGAACACGCTCTTGATCGCTTCGATCTCACCCAGGTCGCCCACCGGCGTGGAGGTCGCATGGGCATTGAGATGACGAACCTCGCGCGGCGAAATCCCTGCTTGGGCGATTGCGATCTCCATGGCCCGGCGCGCACCGTCGCCGTCCTCGGGACCGGAGGTGACGTGATGAGCATCCGCCGTCGTGCCGTAGCCGACAAGCTCGGCCATCGGTCTTGCGCCGCGCGCCAGCGCGTGGCTCAATTCCTCGATGACCAGCATGCCGGCTCCTTCGCCCATGACGAAGCCGTCGCGCGACTTGTCGAACGGTCGCGAGGCCTCATCAGGACGGTGATTAAAGGAAGTCGAAAGAGAGCGTGCCGCGGCAAACCCACCGAGGCTGACAAGATTCATGCATGCTTCCGTCCCGCCGCACACGGCAATATCGGCCTCGTTGGCGCGGATTAGGCGAGCCGCATCGCCGATCGCCTGAATGCCGGCCGCGCACGCCGTCACGGGTGCACCGAGCGGACCTTTGAAGCCATAGCGGATCGAGACGTGGCCTGCCGCGAGGTTCACCAGGAAGGACGGCACCGTAAAAGGTGACAGACGGCGGACGCCGCGCCGGTCGACCGTGCGCACCGCCTCGGTTATGGCCGGGAACCCGCCGACGCCCGAGGCGATGATCGTGGCCGTGCGCAAGCGATCCGCTTCCGAGACGGGAGCCCATCTTGCTTGGGCGAGCGCCTCTTGTGCCGCCGCCAACGCAAAGACAATGAACCGGTCTACCTTGCGCTGATCCTTCAGCGGAAGGACGGCTTCCGGATTGAAACCAGCGTCCGGATCTTCTTCTGTCGAGGGCACTACCCCGCCGACCTTCGCCGGCAGGTCGCCCACCACATCATCCGCAAGCCTCCGGATGCCCGAGCGGCCGGCCAGGAGACGCGACCAGGACGTTTCAACATCGGCAGCAAGGGGCGTGACCGCACCCATGCCCGTAACAACAATCCGTCGCATCTATTTTCCTATCAGTTTGGGCGCGCCGCCGGCGCAGCCACGCCGTTCAAGCGTCGGCTGATTCACGAACCTGATTGGCCGCCGCATCCAGAAAGGCCTGCGCGAGGTCAGGATCGTTGATGACGCGCGATAACATCAGCGAACCGACCATCGTCGAGAGAATGGCCATGGCCTTGCCATCGAACTCCCCGCCATTGGCCTCAGCAATGAAACGGCCGAGGATCTCGAGATGCTCCTTGATCCCGGCTTCGAACGGCGCTTTCACGTCCTTGCCCTGTCTGGCGGCATCCGAGCCGAGCGCCACGATCGGGCAGCCGTCCATCTTTTCTCCGCGATGGTCCATACTGAGGTAGAACGCGATCACCGCGCCAAGCGGATCATCGGGGTTTGCCGCAGTCGCGGCCGACCATCGATGCGTGGCGCTCTCCATCGCCCGCCTGGACGCCTGCGCCGCCAGGTCGTCCTTGGATGCGAACTGCTTGTAAAACGCGCCTTGGGTCAGCCCGGCAGCCTTCATCAGATCTTTAAGGCCGATACCGTCAAAGCCGCGCTCCCGAAAAAGGCGGCTTGCCACGTTGATTACGGTTTCGCGGTTTTCCGCGGCCTGAGTACGAGTTACGCGCATCGTTGACCTCTCTTTTTAGATTGCGTTCGTAATCTATAGCCTATATAGAGTTCGAACGCAATCTAAAAAGGAGATACGAAAATGATCCGCAAAACCCTGAGCGCATCGCTCCTGGCCGCGCTGTTTCTTGCGACCCCGGCTTTTGCCGAGGAAGCCACCATCGGACGCCCGATCGAGGGCGGCAGCCTGCACGAGGGACACCTTGACATGGTGGTCTACTACGTCCCGGTCGACGGCGACCTCCTGGAGGTCACCGCCACCTTCGCGCCGAAGACCGGGGGCGATCCGCTGCGCATCGTCATGGGTCTCGCCGACGACGACTCCGTGGCCTTTTCCATGCCGGGCCACCAGGGCTCGCTTTACGCGTTCTCAAGGTCCGGCGAGCAGGTGACGGTCTCGACCGAGACTGACATGGCTCGGCGAGCCGACGCGACAATACGCTGACCCGACGTGCAGACCGCAATCTGCGTGCTGCTGACCGTGGGCTCTCGCGTCCGCGCGGCCGACGTAGAGGTCGAACGCGATCTACTCGATATGAGGAGATGGGCATGAAAAGGAGACCCGCCATTGTGCTGGCGGGCGTCCTGTTCGGATGGTCCTCTCGAGAGCGCCTGGAGCAGGCAAAAGCCGTATTAGAGACTGCAGCGGCCACCGGACAAAAACCAGCAAGGTTCCACCGGATCAACGCCTGCGTTCCCCAATGGCGGCGAGCACCATCAGAAATCAGCGGACGGAGCGCCACGGTGCCCTCGATCACGCCATCGAATAAGCTTGGAGGAGAGGTCAAATGCTATACAGTTATTTTGTCGAGAAATCGATCCGAGAGAGCTTCGACCACGTCAACAACCATCGCTGGGATGAGGCTGTGAAGGCACTCGCGCCGCATGTCCATCACCGCGTTTCCGGCGCCCACGCGCTTGGTGGTGAGCGCCACGACAAAGAAGCCATGCGCCGCTGGTTTGAGCGCCTCGGCCGCGTCCTGCCCAATCTCCATCTCACGGTCAACCACATCTGGGTGAAGGGCTGGCCGTGGCATACTACCGTGTTTGCCCAGTGGGACGGCACCGCGACGCTGCTCAATGGCGACGCGTCGTACATCAACCGTGGTCTGCACGTGTTCACCCTGCGGTGGGGCAGAGTCTATGCACTTGAGGAATTTTACGATTCACAAGCAGCGGCCCGCGGTCTCGCCGCCCCAGCGGCAGCTGGCCTCGAAGAAGCTGTCGCCGAACCAATTGTAGGCTAGCAGACGCTCAGTCAAAGCCCACCCGTTCCGTGAACGCGGGGGACGCTACCCCGTTGGCCCAGCGCTTCGGTAGCGGTCGCCTCGGCAAATGCGTGCCACCAGCGAAGCCTCCCGATCCTCTGCTCGTGGACGTCGGTCTGGAGACCACAGCTGATCAGCCGCTGCTACGCACCATCGTTTGTCTGAAGCGTTTGTCTTGGGCCGCGCGCCCTAACTCGCTCGACCTCTACTGTTCAGTTCCTCGTGCGGATAGAGCTTGCCGAACAGTGGCAGGTACATCGCGCCCTTGCGCATCAGAAAATCGTGGAAGGTCGCCATCGCCGGCGAGATTGCGTGATCGCTGCGCATCACGGAAAACCATTGCCGGCGGATCGGCATGCCGACGACGTCGAGGATAACCAGCCGGCCAGCCTCGATTTCCGCGGCGATGGTGTGGGCAGAGATGAAGGCGATGCCGAGCCCGGCCATCACCGCTTGCTTGATCGTCTCGTTCGAGCCCATCTCGACGCCGAGATCGTCGATGCGGCCAGGCACGTCGCTCAAAAATATTTCCAGCGAGATGCGCGTGCCGGAGCCGGACTCGCGAATGAGGAAATGTTCCTGGGCAATCCGCTCCTTGGATATCTCGCGCACCGAGGCCAGCGGGTGGTCCGGCGGCGCGATGATGACCAGCGGGTGATCGCCGAAGACCGAGGCGCGCACCGGGACTTCTTTCGCCGGGCGTCCCATCAGCGCGATGTCGATGTCGTGATTCTTCAGATTGTCGATCGTCTCGGCGCGATTACCAATGGCAAGCCGCATGTCGATGTCGGGATGTTCCTTCATGAAGGCAGCCATTAGCCGCGGTGCGAAATATTTGGCCGTGGAAACAACGCCGAGCCGCAAGCTGCCGGCGCGCACGCCCTTGATCGCATCCATCTTGTCTTCGAGCAGACGAAGCCGCTCCTCGATGGCCTGTGCCGTCTCGACGAAGGCAAGACCTGCGGCAGTGGGACGCATACCGTCCGCCGTGCGGTCAAACAAGGCCAGCTGGAATTCTTCCTCAACCTGCCGCAACTGGATCGTCAACGCTGGAGGAGACAGCCCTAACACCTTGGCTGCACTGACGATTTTCCCGTGGGCGACGATTGCCTGAACGGTCTTGAACTGCTTGAGCGTGAGGTTTCTCATATAGCATACTAAAATTTTTTTAGTGGTAAAGTAAAGTTATTGAATTTTACTTATCCCGCATCGTTTGTTTTCATTCCCCAATCCGGCCGATCCGAGGAGAGGCGGCGGGATGGGGAGGTTACGATGCCAGCGGCAACGCTCGACGCTTTTCTGAACTCCTATCTCGGAGAGCCGGACGAACTGCGCTCCGCGGTCGTAATGACCGTCCGTCGGCTGACGCAGGCGGCCACCACGATCCGCAACACCATCAATCAAGGGGTACTCGGCACCGCCTTTGCCGGAACCCGTGGTGCCAATGCTGACGGCGATGTTCAGAAGGATCTTGATGTCTTCGCCGACGACATCTTTCTCGATGCCATGCGCCACGCTCCGGTCGCGCTCTACGCTTCCGAGGAACTGGACCAGCCGGTGCTTCTCGACAGGCAAGCGCCTCTTGCCATCGCCATCGACCCGCTCGACGGCTCTTCCAACATCGACACCAACGTGTCGATTGGAACGATCTTCTCGCTTCTCCCTGCAACTGGTGCGCCGGATGGGAATCCGGCCGCCTCATTTTTGCAGGCAGGGGTGAACCAGCTGGGCGCCGGTTTCTTCATCTACGGGCCGCAGCTGGCGCTCGTTCTGTCTCTCGGCAGCGGCACGCATGTCTTCGTTCTCTCAGCCAGGCTCGGCACCTTCGTCCAGGCCTATGAGAGCCGGGTCATCCCCCAGCGTACCCAGGAATTTGCCATCAACGCCGCCAACTACCGGCACTGGGACGAGGCGGTGCGGCTCTACATCGACGACTGCCTCGAAGGCACCGAAGGCCCACGCGAGAAGGACTTCAACATGCGCTGGATCGCCTCCCTGGTCGCCGATTGCTACCGCATATTGATGCGCGGCGGCGTCTTCCTGTATCCCGGCGACAAGCGCAAGGGCTACAGGCAGGGGCGACTTCGCCTCGTTTATGAGGCAAACCCGATCGCCTATCTCGTCGAACAGGCGGGCGGTGCCGCCACCGATACGATCACCCGCATCCTCGAAATCGAACCCGAGAGCCTGCACCAGCGCGTGCCCATGATTTTCGGATCGGCGCGGGAAGTCGCGCGCATCACCCGCTATCACACGGAGCCGAGCGCCATCGGCGAGCGCGCGCCGCTGTTCAGCCGCCGCGGCCTTTTCAGGGCCTGAAGACCATGTCGGCAAAGCACCCCATCATTACCATCACCGGGTCGTCGGGCGCAGGCACTACCTCTGTCAAGCGCATCTTCGAGCTGATCTTCAGGCGCGAGAACATCGGGGCCGCCTTCATCGAAGGCGATGCTTTCCATCGCTACGACCGCGCCACGATGAAGGCGAAGGTGGCCGAGGAGGAAAAGGCGGGCAATCCGAACTTCACCCACTTCCATGCCGAGGCCAATGAACTGGCAATCCTCGAAGAGGTATTCGAGGAATATGGCCGCCGGGGAACCGGAAAGACCCGCACCTACATCCATGACGAGGATGAGGAGAAGCAGTACGGCACGCAGCCGGGACATTTCACCGAATGGCGCGAATTTCCGCCGAGCGACCTGCTTTTCTACGAGGGCCTGCATGGCTGCGTCGTCACCGACAAGATCAACCTGGCCAGGCACGCGGACCTCAAGATCGGCGTGGTGCCGGTCATAAATCTCGAATGGATCCAGAAGATCCATCGCGACCGCGCAACGCGCGGCTATTCCACCGAGGCGGTGATGGACGTGATCCTGCGTCGCATGCCGGACTATGTCCGCTACATCGTCCCGCAGTTTTCGCAGACCGCCATCAACTTCCAGCGCGTGCCGATTGTCGACACGTCCAATCCATTCATCGCGCGCTGGATTCCGACGCCCGACGAATCAATGCTGGTCATCCGCTTCGCCAACCCCCGCGGCATCGATTTCCCCTACCTGCTTTCGATGATCCACGACTCGTTCATGTCGCGGCCGAATTCCATAGTGGTGCCCGGCAACAAGCTCGACCTTGCCATGCAGCTGATCCTGACGCCGCTCATCCTGCAATTGATCGAACGCAAGAACCGTGTGTCGTGAGGAGGACGCCATGAACAGCCAAGCCGCAGCATTGAAGCCCGTCGCCGCCGTCTCGGAACGCGACATGGCCAACGCCATTCGCGCATTGGCGATGGATAGCGTCCAAAAGGCCAATTCCGGTCATCCGGGCATGCCGATGGGCATGGCCGATGTCGCGACGGTGCTGTTCAGCCGCTTCATCAATATCGATCCGTCGATGCCGGACTGGCCCGATCGCGACCGCTTCGTGCTTTCGGCCGGGCACGGCTCGATGCTGCAATATGCGCTGCATTACCTGCTCGGCTACGAGGACATGCCGATCGAGGAGTTGCAGCGGTTTCGTCAGCTGGGCAGCCGCACCGCCGGACATCCGGAATATGGCCATGCGCTTGGCATCGAGACGACGACCGGCCCGCTTGGACAAGGCATTTCGACCGCTGTCGGCATGGCACTGGCGGAGCGCATGCTCGCTGCCCGTCACGGCGCAGATGTCGTTGACCATTTCACCTACGCGATCGCCGGCGACGGCTGCCTGCAGGAAGGCATCAGCCACGAGGCGATCGATCTTGCCGGTCACCTGAAGCTCTCCCGGCTGATCGTCTTTTGGGACGACAATGCGATCTCGATCGACGGACCGACTTCGCTGTCGACTTCGATGGACCAGCCGGCACGGTTCAAGGCCGCTGGATGGCAAGTCCAGTCGGTGGACGGCCACGACATGGAAGCCGTTGGGGCTGCAATCGAAGCAGCGCAGCAGTCGGATCGGCCGTCTCTGATCGCCTGCCGCACGGTGATCGGCAAGGGTGCGCCCAATCTGGGCGGTTCGGAAAAGACGCATGGCGCGCCGCTGGGCGATGCGGAGATCGCCGCGACGCGCGAAAACATCGGCTGGGCCTACGCGCCGTTCGAGGTGCCGGACGATATCCTTTTCGCCTGGCGCGAGATCGCCGGCCGCGGGCAAGCGGCACGTCGCGCCTGGGAGCAGCGGCTTGCCGCCTCGCCGCAGCGCGAGGCCTTCGAGAGCGCGGTCGCCGGCACCCTGCCCGACGCGGTCTTCGAAGCGCTCGTTGCTTTCCGTAAGGAGCATCTCGAGAAGGCGACCAAGGTTGCAACGCGGAAAGCCTCGGAAATGGCGCTGGGTGCAATCAACGCCGCAACCGAGCTGACCGTCGGCGGCTCCGCCGATCTGACGCATTCGAACCTGACGATCACCAAGGGTATGGGTCGCATAGCGCCGGGCGACTACGCCGGCCGCTACATCCACTATGGAATCCGCGAGCACGGCATGGCCGCAGCCATGAACGGGATCGCACTGCATGGCGGCTTCGTGCCTTATGGCGGCACGTTCCTGTGCTTCGCCGACTATGCGCGCGGCGCGATGCGGCTCTCGGCGCTCATGGGCCAGCGCGTCATTTATGTGATGACGCATGATTCCATTGGTCTCGGCGAGGACGGCCCGACCCACCAGCCGGTCGAGCACCTGGCGATGCTGCGGGCGACGCCAAACCTCAACGTCTTCCGTCCGGCCGACATCATCGAAACGGCGGAGTGCTGGGAACTGGCGCTTAAGAGCGCGAACCGGCCGAGCGTGCTGGTGCTCTCGCGCCAGAACCTTCCGATGCTGCGCCAAGCACCTAGCGGCGAGCCACACAGCGACGAGAACCGGTCGAGCCGGGGCGCCTACATCCTGCGCGAGCCAGCCGGGCACCGCGCGGTGACCCTGATCGCCACCGGCTCGGAGGTCGAAATCGCGGTTGCCGCCGCCGAACGGCTGGAAACCGAGCACGGCATCGCGGCCGCGGTTGTCTCGATGCCGTGCTGGGAGCTTTTCGAGGAACAGGACGCCGGCACCCGCAAGGCCGTCCTCGGCTCGGCGCCCCGCATTGCCATCGAAGCCGCAGCACGGCTCGGCTGGGACCGCTGGATCGGCGACACCGGCACTTTCATCGGCATGGCCGGTTTCGGCGCCAGCGCTCCTGCCCCGGATCTCTACCGGCATTTCGACATCACGCCCGAAGCCGTCGCGGCAGCGGCTCTGAAGCTCATCATCTAGGAGGACGACCATGGCCCGCATCACCCTTCGCCAGCTTCTCGACCATGCCGCCGAGCACGGCTACGGGGTGCCGGCATTCAACATCAACAACATGGAACAGGGCCTCGCCATCATGGAGGCCGCCAGGGCCTGCGATGCGCCGGTCATCATCCAGGCCTCGCGCGGCGCCCGTTCCTATGCCAATGACATCATGCTGGCCAAGATGATGGAGGCTTTGACCGAAATCCATCCGGCCATTCCGCTATGCATCCATCAGGATCACGGCAACAACGAAGCCACCTGCCTGTCGGCGATCCGCCACGGCTTCACCTCGGTGATGATGGACGGGTCGCTGATGGCGGATGCCAAGACGCCGGCGAGCTACGATTACAACGTCGCCATCACCGAACGTGTCGCACGCATGGCGCATTGGGTCGGCGCTTCGGTCGAAGGCGAGCTTGGCGTGCTCGGCTCGCTGGAAACCGGCCAGGGCGAGGCCGAGGACGGGCACGGCGCCGAAGGTGTGCTTTCCCACGACCAGCTTTTGACCGATCCCGATCAGGCGGTCGACTTCGTGACCGCCACGCAGGTCGACGCGCTGGCGATCGCCTGCGGTACCTCGCACGGCGCCTACAAATTCAGCCGCAAGCCCGACGGCGGCATCCTGGCCATGCAGGTGATCGAGGCGATCCACGAAAAGCTGCCCAACACGCATCTGGTCATGCATGGGTCTTCCTCCGTGCCGCAGGAACTGCAGGACATCATCAACAACTATGGCGGCGAGATGCCCCAGACCTTTGGCGTCCCGGTCGAGGAAATCGAGCGCGGCATCCGCTACGGCGTGCGCAAGGTCAACATCGACACCGATTGCAGAATGGCCATGGCCGGACAGTTCCGCCGCGTCGCGACGGAGGACCCGCGCGAATTCGATCCGCGTAAATTCCTGAAACCCGCCACGGACGCCCTGCGCGACCTTTGCCGCGATCGCTTCGAACGCTTCGGCACCGCAGGCCACGCGTCGAAGATCAGGGTGATCGCCATGGATGAGATGGCGAAACGTTACGCCGCGGGAAAGCTCGACCCCCAAATCGCAACCGCGAAAGCCGCCTGAGCGGCAAACAGGAGACCTGCCATGAACAAGATCGACATGCCCTCAGCAGGCACGCTCAAGGAAGGCAAGGAACGCTACAGGTCGGGCGTCATCCCCTACAAGAACATGGGCTACTGGGAGCCGGACTACCGGCCCAAGGAGACCGACCTGATCGCCATGTTTCGGATCACGCCGCAGCCCGGCGTCGACCATGAGGAGGCGGCCGCGGCCATCGCCGGTGAATCCTCTACCGCGACATGGACCGTGGTGTGGACCGACAGGCTGACCGCCTGTGAGCTCTACCGCGCCAAGGCGTTCAAATCCGAGCCGGTGCCGAACACAGGTCCAGGCACCAGGATCGAGCAACAGTACTTCGCCTATATCGCCTACGACCTCGACCTGTTCGAGCCCGGCTCCATCGCCAACCTGACTGCATCGATCATCGGCAACGTGTTCGGCTTCAAGGCCGTCAAGGCCTTGCGGCTCGAGGACATGCGCATCCCGGTGGCTTACCTCAAGACCTTCCAAGGCCCGGCGACCGGCGTCGTGGTGGAACGCGAGCGGCTCGACAAGTTCGGCCGGCCGCTGCTCGGTGCAACGACGAAGCCGAAGCTTGGCCTGTCAGGCCGCAACTACGGCCGCGTCGTCTACGAGGCGCTGAAGGGTGGCCTCGACTTCGTCAAGGACGACGAGAACATCAACTCACAGCCCTTCATGCATTGGCGCGACCGTTTCCTCTACTGCATGGAGGCAGTGAACAAGGCGTCGGCCGCCACCGGCGAAGTCAAGGGCCATTATCTCAACGTCACCGCCGGCACGATGGAGGACATGTACGAGCGCGCCGAATTTGCAAAACAGCTTGGCTCCTGCATCGTCATGATCGACCTCGTCATTGGCTACACGGCGATCCAGTCGATGGCCAAGTGGGCACGCCGCAACGACATGATCCTGCACCTGCACCGCGCCGGCAACTCGACCTATTCGCGCCAGAAGAACCACGGCATGAATTTTCGCGTCATCTGCAAATGGATGCGGATGGCCGGCGTTGATCACATCCATGCCGGCACGGTGGTTGGCAAGCTGGAAGGCGACCCGCTTATGATCAGGGGGTTTTATGACACGCTGCGCGAGGAGCGCACGCCGCAGAACCTCGAAACCGGGCTGTTCTTCGATCAGGAGTGGGCGTCGCTCAACAAGGTGATGCCCGTCGCCTCGGGCGGCATCCATGCCGGCCAGATGCACCAGTTGATCCATTATCTCGGCGAGGACGTCATCCTGCAGTTCGGCGGCGGCACGATCGGCCATCCGGACGGCATCCAGGCCGGCGCGACGGCCAATCGCGTCGCGTTGGAGGCGATGATCCTCGCCCGCAACGAGGGCCGCGACTATCTGCGCGAAGGGACCAAGATCCTCGAACAGGCGGCCAGGTGGTGCACGCCGCTGAAGGCGGCCCTGGAGACGTGGAAGGACGTCACCTTCAACTACGAATCGACCGACACGGCCGACTTTGTGCCAACCGCAACGCCGAGCTTCTAGACGAAAGGAACCGTCGCCATGATGACCAATCCGGGAAACAAGGTCACGCAGGGACAGTTTTCGTTCCTGCCCGAACTGACCGATGAGCAGATTTCGGCGCAGATCAAATACGCGCTGAAGAACCACTGGGCGGTCAGCGTCGAATACACCGACGATCCGCATCCGCGAAACACCTATTGGGAAATGTACGGCAACCCGATGTTCGACCTGAGGGACCCGGCGGGCATCCTGCTTGAAGTCAACAATTGCCGGAAAGCCATGCCCAACATGTATGTCCGGGTCACCGCCTTCGATTCGACCAAGGGCTGGGAAGCGCCGCGCATGTCATTCATCGTCAACCGGCCACCTAATGAACCCGGGTTCCGGCTGCTGCGCCAAGAGCGTGACGGCCGCAGCCAGGGCTATTCGATCGTGCCTTATGCGACCGACAGGCCCGAAGGCGAGCGGAGCTAGGCGACACCATGCTGGACGCGATAGCAAAGGGCGCTGCCGCGCAGGACGAATCGGTTGATCTGCAGGCCGAGTTCGAGGCATCCAGCATCGATGAGGTGATGGACAAGCTCGACCGCGAACTCGTTGGCCTGAAGCCCATCAAGACCCGCATCCGCGAGATCGCGGCGCTGCTCCTGGTCGACCGACTTCGCCGCAGGTTCGGCCTGACCTCGGGCGCGCCGACGCTCCACATGAACTTTACGGGCAATCCCGGCACCGGAAAAACCACCGTGGCGCTGAGAATGGCAGAAATCCTGCATCGTCTCGGCTATGTCCGCGAAGGCCACATGGTCGCGGTGACGCGCGACGATCTCGTCGGCCAGTATGTGGGCCACACCGCGCCCAAAACCCGCGACGTGATCAAGCGCGCCATGGGCGGGGTGCTTTTCATCGACGAGGCCTACTATCTCTACAAGCCCGAGAACGAACGCGACTACGGCCAGGAATCGATCGAAATCCTGCTGCAATGCATGGAAAACAACCGCGACGATCTGGTTGTGATTCTTGCCGGCTACAAGGACAAGATGGACCGCTTCTTCGACAGCAATCCCGGCATGCGCTCGCGCCTCGCCCATCACCTCGATTTTCCGGACTACGGCGTCAGCGAACTCAAATCCATCGCCGAGATCATGCTGGCGCAACAGAATTACCGTCTCAGCGAAGCGGCGGCTAAGGCGCTCGACGAGTATCTCCCGATCCGCATGCGGCTGCCGCATTTCTCCAACGCCCGCTCGGTCCGCAATAGCCTCGACCGGGCCCGGCTTCGCCAGGCCAGCCGGCTTTTCGCATCGCGCGACCGGGCGTTGACGAAAACCGACCTTATCACCATCGAGGAATCCGACATTCGCGGCAGCCGCGTATTCGCGGAAGGTAAGCTCGAAGGCGAACCGGAGACGAAGGTGCGCTGACAAGACGACGCCGGTTGTGTGTGCAGCGACCGGAAACGGACGACAGAATGGGAGCCGACGATCATGGATACCAAGACAATCATTGCGCCCTCGGTGCTATCTGCGGACTTCTCGCGGCTCGGCGACGAGGTGGAAGCGGTCGTCCGGGCGGGTGCCGATTGGATCCATCTCGATGTGATGGATGGCCATTTCGTGCCCAACATCACCTTCGGTCCGCCGGTGATCAAGGCGATCCGTAATCGAACGGACAAGGTCTTCGACTGCCACCTGATGATCGCGCCGGCCGACGCCTATCTCGGCGCCTTCGCCGATGCCGGCTGCGACATCATCACGGTGCATGCCGAGGCCGGACCGCATCTCGACCGTTCGCTGCAGGCAATCAGAAACCTCGGCAAGAAGGCCGGCGTTTCGCTGAACCCCTCGACGCCAGAAAGCGTCATCGAATATGTGCTCGACCGGCTCGATCTGGTGCTTCTGATGACGGTTAATCCGGGCTTCGGCGGCCAGGCCTTCATTGCGGCGGTCGTTGACAAGGTCAGGCGGGTCAAGGCCCTAGTCGGCCATCGTCCGATCGACATAGAGATCGACGGCGGCGTCACGCCCGAAACCGCTCCGCTGGTCACCGCGGCCGGCGCCAATGTGCTGGTCGCCGGCTCTGCCATCTTTAGGGGTGGCACCGAGGCTGCCTATCGCGCCAATATCGGCACCATCAGGCAGGCGGCCGACGGGGCGATCCGGAAAGCTGCATAATCGTCTCATCGGAGGGCAAATATGGCGGCAACCCCACCTGTCTGCGATTTCGGCTGGCGAGCCATCGACGCCGTTTTGCCCGGCGTCGACGGCAAATCGCATTCGATCTTCAGCCATGCCGGCCCGAACGGGCTGGTGCTGGCCTTCATCTGCAATCACTGCCCCTATGTGAAAGCGGTGATTTCGCGCATGGTGCGCGACGCCAACGACCTCAAGGCCGAAGGCATCGGCTTTGTCGCGATCAACTCAAACGATGCCGGGGCTTATCCGGATGATTCCTTCGACAATATGAAGCTCTTCGCCAGGACGAACGGCTTCACTTTCCCCTATCTCCACGATGAGCACCAGACGGTGGCGCGTGCCTACGGAGCCGTTTGCACCCCGGATTTCTTCGGGCTCAACAGCGAGTTGACGCTGCAATATCGCGGCCGGCTGGACGCGTCGCGACGCGACGCCGCATTGCCCGGGCTGAGGCGCGACCTGTTCGAGGCGATGAAGCAGGTTGCCCGAACCGGCGACGGACCGCTCGACCAGATCGCTTCGATCGGCTGTTCGATCAAGTGGAAGGATGCTGCATGAACGTCGGCGCAGGCAGGCCGTTTCGCTCGCCCAAGGCGATCCTGTTCGATCTGGACGGCACACTGGTCGATTCGGCGCCTGATATAGCGGCCGCCGTCAACGAATTGCTGGCCGACCGCGATCTGCCGCCGCTGCGGCTGGATCAGGTCAAGGCCATGATCGGCGGCGGCATCAGGAAACTGGTCGAACGAGCCTTCGCGGCTTCCGGCACGCCGCTCCTCGGTAGCACGCTCGATGAGGCCAACCGCGTCATGGCGCCGATCTATCGCAGGCATCTGACCGGCCGCACGAGGCTGATGCCTGGCGTCAGGGAGGTTCTCACGCACTTCCACTTGAGCGGAATAGCCATGGGCGTGGTGACCAACAAGCCGCAGTTGGCGGCTCGCGAAATCCTTTTGCATTTTGGGCTGACGGAATATCTCGGCGCGATCGTCGGCGGAGACGCGGTGACATACTTGAAACCGGCCCCAGACGCGCTGTTGCTGGCCCTCGACCAGCTTCAGGTCGAACCTCGTGACACGCTGATGGTCGGAGACAGCGGCGCCGACGTGGCCGCCGCACGTGCCGCCGGGATGGCAGTCATTCTGCTGCGTGGAGGATACAGCCAAATTCCCGTTGAAGAGCTTTGCGCCGACCTCGTTTGCGACAGCCTGTTCGATATCCCGTCCGCGATGCAGAGGCTGCAAGACGCTGCGTGACCTCGAGCGCAAAGCCCAGGGCAACGCCGGCCGGGCGCAGTCCAATTGGTCGGCGGTACCGCGTTATTTCGAGAATTGCTTCAGGTAGGCAATGACGTTGGCGATGTCCTCGTCTTTCTTGAGGCCGGAAAACGCCATCTTCGTTCCTTTGACCATCGCCTTGGGATCGTGAAGGTAGGTCGTCAGCGTGGCTTCGTCCCATTTAACGCCGGATTTTCCGGCCTCGGTCATGGCCTTGGAATAGCTGAACCCCGGATGCGTCCCGGCCGTTCGGCCGATGACACCGTTCAAGGACGGACCGACCTTGTTCTGGTCCTTGTCGGCGACGTGGCAGATCTTGCATTTGGCGAAGACCTTCTCACCCGCCGCGGCATCCTGTGCCTGAGACTGGGTAGTGACAAAGGTGGCGACGGACACGGCGGCGAAAAATGCGACTGCGCGCATGGCATTTCCTCATTGATCGTGTGAGTGCCCTGGACACTTTACGCGTGTCGATGCCTTGCCGGCATCCGTTTTTACGCGGGAGAGCGAACTATTCGTCCTTCCTCCCCGGACTGGCAGCACCTGCACGCCTCGAAAAGCTAGACTGCCGATGAAAGAAGTCAATCGTACAAAGGTCCTGTTTCGTTTCCCGACTGCGCGAAGGGAAGTGTGTAGCGACACGCAGTCCCACATCATTGACGCCTATTGGCCGAACGCGTAGCCTCACTCCAACCCGTTTCCTGTTTGGGCACCTTCAGGAAATCCGATGAAACTCCAAAGCACGAACTCTGGAGAGATCGCTGCACAGGCGACGATAGGTGCCAAATGGATATGGTCGATCTCATATTAACGGTGTGCCTGAGCACCAATCCGGGCAATTGCCGAGATGAACACCTCTATTTCGGGAGCCGCGGCTCTCTGTTCCAATGCATGTTCCTGGCGCCCGCCGAGATCGCAAAATGGTCTCAGGAACATCCAAGTCTCAAGGTCGTGCGCTGGAAATGTGCCGTTCCGAGCAAGGAACGAGCGATTTGATCGACATTCCTGGTTCGTCGACGACCCTGAAAGAGGAGACGCCATGATGATTTCGCGGCGCATGATGCTGCGCTTGGCCGCTGTGGGGGCCATCCTCGCCTCAAAGCCGTTTGCCGTCTTTGCGGCAGCCAAGGTCCGAATTGGTGTCCTGAAGTTCGGCACCGTGAGCTGGGAACTCGATACGCTGAAACGCCACAAGCTCGACGAGGCCAACAGGATCGATCTGGAAATTGTCTACTTCGCCGGGGAGGATGCGACCAACGTCGCGCTGCTGGCCGGCGCGATCGACATAATCGTGACCGACTGGCTGTGGGTCTCGCGCCAGCGCTCCGAGGGCGGCGACCTTACATTGGCCCCTTATTCGACCGCCGTGGGGGCAATCATGGTGAAGGAGGAATCGCCGATCCGGACGCTGGCCGACCTCAAGGAAAAGAAAATCGGTGTCGCCGGCGGCCCGCTCGACAAGAGCTGGCTACTGGTCCAGGCGTTGGCCAGACGCGATCACGGCCTCGACCTGCCGACAGCCTGCGACGTCGTCTTTGGTGCGCCGCCGCTGATTTCCGAAAAGGCGATGCAAGGCGAACTCGATGCCGTGCTCAATTTCTGGCATTTCTGCGCCCGGCTCGAGGCCAACGGCTTTCGTCGGCTGATCGGCGCGGATGACGCGACGAAAGCGCTTGGTGCCTCGGGCCCCGTATCGGCACTCGGTTATGTCTTCCATGACCAATGGGCGAACGACAATCCGGATGCCGCCCGGGGCTTCGTCAAGGCATCCATGCAGGCCAAGGACTTGCTGGGCAGGTCCGATGATGAATGGCTGCGCCTGGCGCCACTCATTCGCGCAGAAGGCAAGGAGTTGGAAAAACTGCGCGACCGCTATCGCCAGGGCATCCCAAGACGGCCGGTCGCCGAAGAAGCGGTCGATGCGGGTAAACTCTATCACGTGCTGGCCGCGATAGGCGGCGAGAAGCTGGTTGGCAGGGCGCCCGAGATGGCGCCCGGCACGTTCTGGGCGGAACTCGCGAAATGACCGCAACGGAAGACAAGTCGGGTCGATCCGGCTTTGCGTCGCCGCTAACGCCAGCGCTGACGGTAACGGTTTCCCTGCTCGGACTTTGCCTGTTGTGGGGCCTCGCGGCCCATCTGTGGCAAAGCCGTGCCTTCCCCTCACCAGGGCAGGTCTGGCAGGTGCTGCTCAGGGAAGCGGCGAGCGGCGACCTTTTTTATCATCTTGGCGCCACGCTCGGACGGGTTGCTGCGGCGTACGTCGTCGCAATGATTATCGGCTCCCTCATCGGCGTCATCCTCGGGAGCTACCGCGGTGCGGACCGGTTCTTCAGTCCGTGGGTGGTCCTGTTTCTCAACATTCCCGCGCTGGTGGTCATCGCGCTCGCCTATATCTGGTTCGGCCTCAACGAGGCGGCGGCGATTGGCGCAGTTGCCGTCAACAAGATCCCGAACGTCGTGGTGACAATGCGCGAAGGCGCGAGGGCGTTTGATCCGCGTTATGCCGAAATGGCCGCCGTCTACCGCTTCGCCCCGCTCGAGCGCATCCGCCATGTCCTGCTGCCGCAACTGCAGCCCTATTTTGCTGCGGCCTCGCGGTCCGGCATCGCCCTCATATGGAAGATCGTCCTGGTGGTCGAACTGCTCGGCCGCTCCAATGGCGTCGGCTTCCAGATCTATCTTTATTTCCAGCTCTTCGACGTCGCCGCCATTCTTGCCTACACGCTGGCTTTCGTGGCGGTGATGCTTGTCATCGAACTTCTCCTGGTGCAGCCCATTGAACGACATGTAACCCGTTGGCGCCGCCGTCCCGCTTAGGGTCGACATCGCCGAAAAGACCTTCAGGTCGGCGCAAGGCGTGTCGATCACGGCACTCGAGGGTCTGTCCTTCGAGGTGCGGCAGGGCGAATTCGCTTGCCTGTTTGGGCCGTCGGGCTGCGGCAAGACCACGACGTTGCGCATCCTGCTTGGACTGGACAAAGACTTTTCTGGCTCTTTCCAGCTGCCGCAAGGCGGCTCGAACCGCATCGCCGCCGTGTTCCAGGAGCCTACTTTGCTGCCATGGCGGACGGTGGAGCAGAATGTCAGGCTGGCGCTGCCGAAAAGCCTAAGAGCGAACAGTCTCGACGAGCTGTTTGACACTCTCGGCCTCGCCGGCATGCGCTCGCTCTATCCGGCGGAGCTTTCGCTCGGCCTTGCGCGCAGGGCAGCGCTTGCCAGGGCCTTCGCCACCGAACCGGCGGTGCTTTTCCTGGACGAACCCTTTGCCTCCCTCGACGAACAGACCGCCGAGCGACTTCGGCAATTGCTTTTGACCGTGTGGTCGGCGCGGCCCACGACTGCCTTGATGGTAACGCACAATCTGCGCGAGGCACTGATGCTGTCGGACCGCATCATCGTGCTTGCGCAGCGCCCAGCCCACGTGCTCGGCATGTTCGACGTAAGAGTGCCGCGACAGCATCGCAATCCACTGGTGATGAGCGACCTTTTGCGATCATTCCAGCAAGAATTTCCGGGCGTGGGCTGATCGCCTTGCCGTTCGGAATGCATATCGGAAAAGACATGTCGATCGACAGGGTACGACGCAAGCTCGTGAACGGCTTCGCCTGTACCGCGGCCAGCGCCGCGATGCTGTCGGGCGGGCCGCCTTCGCCCCTGCCGACAGCCTTCAAGGTCAGGAAAGTCGCCGACAACGTCTTTGTTTTTCCAGGGCGTGGATGAATTGATGAGCGCCGCCAACCAGGGCGCGATCTCGAACCTGGGCGTCGTCGTCGGGACTGACGCCGTTGCCGTCATCGACAGCGGCGGCAGCCCGATCGAGGCGCACGCCTTTACCGCCGCGGTCGGGAAAATAACCGCCAAGCCGGTTCGCTACCTGATCAACACTCACGCGCACCCAGACCACGTCTTTGGCAACGCTGCGTTTCGGGAGATCGGCGCGACCATCGTCGGCCATCACAATCTGCCGCGCGCTCCCGAGGCGCGCGGCGCGTTCTGCCTGCAAAGCTTTCGCGAACAGATCGGCGGCGCGCTCATGAAAGGGATCGAGACCGTGTCTCCGACAATGCTGGTCAAGGATCGCCTGCATCTCGACCTCGGAGAACGCACGCTCGAAGCAGGCATGGAAGGCGGCTCACACCGCCAATGATTTGACCATTTTCGACAGCGCGACCGGTACGCTGTTTGCCGGCGATCTCGTGTTCGTAGGTTCCTTGCCGACGCTCGACGGATCACTGCTCGGCTGGCTCCGCCAGATGGACGCGCTCGCCGCGATCGCCGCCGCGCGCGCCGTGCCGAGTCTCGGCCCGGCGCCGGCGGCTGGCCGGAGGCGCTGACGGCGGAGCGGCGCTATTTCGACATCCTGCCGCGCGATATTCGAAAGGCGATCGCGGAAGGGTTGCCGCTCAGCGAGGCCATCAAGACCGCCGGCCAAAGCGAACGCGGCAATTGGCATCTGTTCGACGACTACAACGAGTGCAACGCGACAGCGGCTTATGCCGAGCTCGAATGGGAATAAGCGACAACGACAATGCTGGGGGTCGCCGTTCGCAAATTGACCGGCCGTCGTCTGCTGCGCTACGATCGCTTCGACGCGCGTTCCGTCGCGGGCTACTTGTGCCCGCCGGGCGAGCCAGGCTACCGTCCGCTTGCCGTGTCTGTGGTGCGACTAAGACAGGTCGCGGAGGCCGTCGAGTTCGCGGGGCTGATGGGTTTCCGCTCCGGCGCCATTTCAACAAGGATTAGGTCGAACATAGGAGGTCGGATGAAGGTCGCGACTGAGCAGGAGTGGCAGGCTGCCCGCAAGGAGCTGCTGGCGGCCGAGCAGGAGCTGGCGGCGCACGAACGGCGCGTGACTGAGCAACGGCGAGAGTTGCCCTGGGTGCCGGTCGAGAAGCACTACGCCTTCGCCACCGAGGAAGGGCCAAAGTCCTTGCCGCAGCTGTTCGATGGCCGCTCGCAGCTCCTCATTTATCACCTAATGTACGGAGAGGACTGGAAGACGGCGTGCCCGGGGTGCGCCTCGGTCGGCGATGGGCTGGGCGGCATGATCACGCACGTGAACGGCCGCGACGTGACACTCATCGCGATGTCGCTGGCGCCGCTGGAGAAGCTGATGGCAACTAAGACACAGCGCGGGTGGACGATGCCCTACGTGTCGGGCTACGGCGACGACTTCCTGTTCGACTACGGCTTCGCATTCCGCCGGGAGGAGATGTCCGGAATCGCCCGCGACGAGTTCGACATGGGGCAGCTGCTCCGCGAGGCCCCGCAATGGCTGCAGGATTACCGGGACGATGTGGGTGCGCCGGACCTCCAGTCGGCCGTGTCGGTGAGCGCAGGGTGGAGCGTCTTCGCGATGGAGGACGGAGCGGTCTACAACACCTACCGCCGCTATCCGCCGCTGGTCGGGCCGCCGTACGCGCCATTGCTCGAGTTCGTGCCAAAGCGGTGACACCCGGTATTTCATTCCCGCGCACTTCATCCACGAACTGTCGATCTCTCAAGGCGATCAGCCGATTCTCTCGATGGAGGGCGGAATATCTATTTCGGAGGATCCCAATTTCCGGTTCGCTTTCACCGCGCACGGCAAAGGCGAAATCCGTGTCGAGGCGACACGGATGGCAAGGTATTTCGCGGCCATTGGCCGATAGAAACGGCGAGACTGTGAGGCGCACCGGCCACGCGTGCCTGTTCCGCCTGACTAAAAGCAACGTACGTCGGCTTCAGCCTGCGCGCGTTTCAGTTCCGTGCGCGCCGCCTTCGCTGGCGCGCTTTCGCGAAACAACCCTGCCGCCTCCCCTGTCGTCAACGACATGCTTTTGAAGGTCTCCGCCCTCTCATAGTGATCGTAAGGAAGGATCGAGGCGATAACGTCGATCGAGCAGGAACAGCTTTCAAGCGCCTGGCGTGTCTGGCCATTTGTTTGCATGCAGCCGAGCACGTAGTCGGCAATCGTTGCCGTCGGGTAGTCTCCCGCGGCGTTGGCCGAGTTCGCAAAGGCCAGCGTGGTCGCAAAGGCCACCGGCAGGGTGAGAGATCCAACAGACCTTATCATGGGGAACCTCCAGTTTTGGCCTGGACACCATGCATCCAGAAGGGATCATCGCTCCAATTGGCGACGTGCCGCAAAGCCCGTCAAGCTCCAATGGCCTGCGTATAGGACCAAAGGAGGAATGCCCTATCGACCGACAAGAGCCAGCTTCATGACCCGCTGCGCACCCTCCCTCACGCGTTCATTTCATGCTTCGCTCACTATCCGGCAACCAGCGAGACGCACGCATACTTACTCGGAGGCGCCCCGTAGAATATATCGAAATAAAGTCAAATGTGTATCACCTCGAGAATACGGGAACAATATGGTTGCTATATACATCGCGGCTGTGCGGTCATCCTCTTTTTAGTTCTTGAAACGGTGCTTATTTTAATTGTTTCTAAATATTGCGGTGCAGCATATCGATATTGCAGCGCAACGATCCATTGTAGGTTTTTGCTTGCCTGGTCTTTTACGATGACATAGTTTTTTCTTGTTTCCGGCTTCAAGAGCGCCACCGTTATCAGGGAGCGGCGGCAGTCTTTCGAAGACCAAGGGGGGCGGGCGGTAACGGTGCCCTCTGCTTCGGGGTAGGTCGTGACAGCTGCCGGAAAATAACTTCCCAACATGAATTGCTTGGGCAAGCCCTTGTGGGGCTTGACGGTCGATTCTTCACTGTGAACCCGGGAGGATTTTGGATGCGTGTACTTGCGAAAACTACTTACATTCTGACGACCGCGGCGTTTTTATCGCTCGGCGCTGCCTATACGGCTTCGGCCAATGAAGACCTTATAAAGCTCGCATCGGATGCGAAGAACTGGGCGATGCAGACGGGTGACTACGCCAACACCCGCTATTCCAAACTCAACCAGATCACTGCCGACAATGTGAAGAACCTGCAGGTCAAATGGAGCTTTTCCACCGGCGTGCTGCGCGGTCACGAAGGCGGGCCGCTGGTCATCGGCGATGTGATGTATGTCCACACGCCTTTCCCAAACAACGTCTATGCTCTGGACCTCAAGAACGACGGCAAGATCCTGTGGAAATACGAGCCCAAGCAGGACTCGAACGTCATTCCGATCATGTGCTGCGACACGGTCAATCGTGGTGTTGCCTATGGTGACGGCAAGATCATTCTCAACCAGGCCGACACCACCGTCGTCGCGCTCGATGCCAAGACCGGCAAGGTCGTCTGGTCTGTCAAGAACGGCGACCAGACCGACGGCGGAAAGGGCGAATCCGGCACGTCGGCACCCGTAGTCATCAAGGACAAGGTGCTCGTGGGCGTCTCCGGTGCTGAATTCGGTGTTCGCGGCTGGCTGGCCGCCTACAATCTGAAAGACGGCAAGCTCGCCTGGAAAGCCTATTCGGAAGGTCCTGATGCAGACACCCTTCTCGATCCCGAGAAGACGACCCATCTCGGCAAGCCTGTCGGAAAGGATTCCGGCACGAACACCTGGGAAGGCGAACAGTGGAAGACGGGCGGCGGCACGACATGGGGATGGTATTCCTATGATCCCAAGCTGAACCTGGTCTATTACGGCACCGGCAATCCCTCGACGTGGAACCCGGTCCAGCGCCCAGGTGACAACCGCTGGTCTATGACAATCATGGCTCGCGATGCGGACACTGGTGTTGCCAAATGGCTCTACCAAATGACCCCGCATGATGAGTGGGACTATGACGGCATCAACGAGATGATTCTCGTCGATGGCATGGAGGTCAACGGAGCCAAGCACGACGTGCTGGTGCATTTCGACCGCAACGGCTTTGCCTACACAGTGGATCGCGCCACCGGCGAACTTCTCGTCGCCAAAAAATACGATCCGGCAGTGAACTGGGCGACGGAAGTCAACATGGATCCCAAGAGCGACCAGTATGGCCGCCCGCAGGTCGTCGCCAAGTATTCGACCCAGCAGAACGGCGAAGACACCAACTCGACCGGTATCTGCCCGGCCGCGCTTGGAACCAAGGACCAGCAGCCGGCCGCCTACTCGCCGAAGACCGGATTGTTCTACGTGCCGACCAACCATGTCTGCATGGACTATGAGCCTTACAAAGTGAGCTACACCGCCGGTCAGCCCTATGTAGGCGCCACCGTGTCGATGTATGCGGCGCCTGGCGGTGACGGGAACATGGGCAACTTCATTGCCTGGGATGCAGCCAAGGGTGAGATCGTCTGGTCGAAGCCCGAGCAGTTCTCGGTGTGGTCGGGCGCATTGGCGACAGATGGCGACGTCGTCTTCTACGGTACCCTCGAAGGCTACATCAAGGCGGTCGATAAGGACGGCAAGGAGCTCTACAAGTTCAAGACCCCATCCGGCATCATCGGCAACATCACAACCTACGAGCATGACGGCAAGCAGTACATCGCCGTTCTGTCCGGCGTCGGTGGATGGGCCGGTATCGGTCTGGCAGGCGGGCTGCTTTCGCCCGATAACGCCGCCGCCTGGCATGGCGCCGTTGATCAGGGCCGTGCGCAGGGCGATCAGGCCGCGGTCGTTGGAACCGCTGGTCTGGGTGCCGTCGGCGGTTATGCGGCACTTGCCGACTATACGACGCTGGGCGGCCAGCTCACCGTCTTCGGCCTCCCGGACTGATTAACGGGAAGAGCCTAACGACTAGGTTCGAAAACGAGAGCCCGGGCCCCCGAAGCCGGGAACCGGGCTCTCGATTGCGCCGCGCACCCAACTCCGATCAATGCCGCTGCACGACGGCAGCCAGGGTTTCTGGCAAACGAAGGAAGAGTCTGAATGATCGTTCGCATTGCAGTTTCCGCTCTCGCCCTGGTCCTGCTGCCTCTGGCCAGCTCAAGTCTGGTACGGGCCGAAGACAGCATGGAGAAAGCCAAGGCGGTGAAGCAAGAAGGAGGCAAATATTTAGATGCGGACGGAAATCCGACCTACAAGATCGAAAACGGAACCGTCGATTGGTACACCTTCAGCGGGTACCGCCGGTATCACTCAGATTGCCATGTCTGTCACGGACAGGACGCCACAGGTTCGAGCTATGCGCCTGCTCTGGCCAACAGCCTGAAGAACATGGATTACGCCACGTTCCTGTCGATCGTCGCCGAGGGCCGCAAGAATGTCGGCGGCGGCAAGGAGAATGTCATGCCTGCCTTTGGCGACAACAAGAACGTCTATTGTTACCTGGACGATCTCTACGTCTATCTGCGCGCGCGCGCCGATGGCGCGGCACCCCGCGGCAGGCCGCCCAAGCACGAAAACAAGGCCCAGGCAGCCAAGGATGCCGAAGCATCCTGCATGGGTGGATGATATGACCGGCTGCACTGCATCGAAGCTGCGCGTCGTTCTGTCGATCCTCGGCGCGCTCGCCTTGCTGCCGTCGAACGTTCTGGCACAAAATGCCGGGCTTGGCGCTGCGGGCGAACTGGTTGATCCCGACATTCTGCGCGTCTGCGCCGATCCCTCGAACATGCCCTTTACCGACAAGAACGGCCAAGGCTTCGAAAACAAGCTGGCCGAACTGGTTGCCAAGAAGACCGGGCGAAAATCAGTCGCTTACACGTGGTTTCCCACTGTCACCGGCTTTGTGCGCAACACGCTTGGGGCCAACCGATGCGACATCATCATGGGCTACGCCCAGGGTGATGAACTGGTGCAGAACACCAATGCCTACTACCGCTCCGCCTATGTGCTCGTCTACCCGAAAGGCAACGGCATGGAAGGCGTCGAGACGATCGAAGACCCGAAACTTTCCGGCAAGAGAATCGGCGTCGTCGAAAGCACGCCGCCAACCGCCAACATGGCCGCCAACAAGCTTCTGCGGACCGCCAAGATCTACCCGCTGGCGGTGGATACGCGCGTCACCCCTTCCATGGGGGAGGTCATGATCAAGGACATGCTCGCCGGCAAGATCGACGCGGCGGTCCTGTGGGGCCCGATGGCGGGCTACTATGCCAGGGAACTCGGAGCCGACGTCACGATCGTTCCGCTGCTGAAAGAAAAAACCGGCTCGCGCATGTCTTATCGCATCACCATGGGCGTACGCCCGTCCGACCAGGAATGGAAGCGGACGCTCAACCGGGTAATCAGGGAAAACCAGGCGGAGATCATCAAGATCCTGCTCAGCTACAACGTGCCGCTGATCGACGAGCATGACAATCCGATCACACAATAGTTGGGACGGGCCCGGCAGAGGCCAGAAATGTGGCAGGCGATGAGAGGAAAGGAAGCGGTTTTGCTGCTCATGATGGGCCTCCTGGGCATTACGGAGCCGGCATGGGCAGGCGGGGTTGACGAGCCCGCTGGCTACCGGCCGGACGAATACCGGGCACCCGTGCCGGACATGCTGCAGGGTGCGACAGTGGTGACCACGGAAGAGGCGGAAGCGCTGTGGCGAGGGAAAAAGGCCGTCTTCTTCGACGTGATGCCGAACACGCCGAAGCCGACCACTCTGCCGGCTGGAACGATATGGAGAGACAAGGTCAGAAAGGACATTCCAGGCAGCATATGGCTGGCCAACGCGGGATACGGCGCTATTTCGGAAGAGACCGCCAGCTACTTTCGCCAAGGCCTCGCAGCCGCGGCCACCGACAAATCGCGCGCGATTCTGTTCTATTGCATGACGAATTGCTGGATGTCGTGGAATGCCGCGAAACGGGCAGTCGAGTGGGGCTACAGTTCAGTGATCTGGCATCCGCTCGGCGCGGATGGCTGGGTACGTGCAAGTCTTCCGCTGGAGGAGAAGAAACCCTACGCGATGAACAATTGAAGAAAGAGACCACAGCTACTTTCGATTTCATTTTTTGACTTTTTAAAACCTATTGATTCATTTGTCCATTTTGAAACCTGATGGACGAGCCATTGCTTCGGTGCCCTGCAGTGGTTGACTAACGACAGCATCGGCCCTTCGGGCTGGTAGAAGAGGAGAAATGTTATGAAGAAGAGCTGGACAAAACCGACCATGTGCCAGGTTGCTGCGGGCTTTGAAATTTCGCGGTATCTGCCTGCTGAAATTACTCCCAAGAAGTAGGCCGCAGAGGTGCGTGTCCCTGGCAACAGGGGCACGCATCCCCTTGCCGCATGGGATTTTCGTGAAAGAGTTTGAGGCGCGCAAAGCGGGCGAGCTGTTTTTTGCGGCTGCAAATTGGCTGCTGGTCAGCGAAGCCGCGGGGCGGGCGTTTTCATGCGCTTGAGAATCATCGGATCGGCTGCCGGCGGTGGCTTTCCGCAATGGAACTGCAATTATCGTCTGAGCCGTGCGGCTCGCACCGGGGTAGCTGGCGTGCATCCACGAACCCAATCGAGTGTCGCCGTGTCGGCGGATGGACTTGGCTGGGTTCTGTTCAACGCCTCGCCCGACCTTCGCCAGCAGATCGCGGCGACGCCTGAATTGCAGCCTGCGCATGATGCGCCGCTGCGCTCCACGCCTATTCGCGCGGTGGTGCTGACCAATGCCGATGTCGATCATGTCGCCGGCCTGCTCAGCCTGCGTGAGCGGCAGCCTTTCGCTATCTATGCAACGACACAGGTTCTGGCGACGCTGGAGGCGAATTCGATTTTCAATGTCCTCGATCCGGCGCTCGTGCCGCGACGCATCTTGCCGCCGGCGAAAGAGCTGGCGATCTGCGATGCAGACGGCCACGACACCGGCGTAGCTGTCGAGAGCTTTCCCGTGCCCGGGAAAATAGCCCTATATCTCGAAGAAAAAGGCCAGCCGGATGCCAATTTCAGCTCCGATGCCGGCGACACGATCGGGGTCCGTATCGCCAGTGCCGGCAGTCGCGGCTCCGTATTCTACATCCCCGGCTGCGCCCGCATCGATGCGACCCTGCGCACGCGTCTAACCGATGCCGCATGTCTTCTGTTCGACGGCACGGTCTTCACCGACGACGAGATGATTGCTGCCGGCGTCGGCCAAAAGACCGGTGCGCGCATGGGGCATCTGGCAATGTCGGGAGGTGCGGGGTCGATCGCCGGCTTGGCCGATGTGAGGATCGGCCGCCGTGTCTTTGTCCACATCAACAACACCAATCCTGTTCTGGACGAGAATTCTGCCGAGCATGCAGCAGTCGAAGCGGCTGGCTGGGAAGTGGCCTGCGACGGGATGGAGATGGAACTGTGAGTGATTTCCACGACGCGGCCAAGAAAGGCCTGTCCTCCAGCGAGCTCGAAGCCGTGCTGCGGCAGGTCGGTGCCGAGCGCTATCACAACCGCCATCCTTTCCATCACAGGATGACCAGCGGTGCGCTGTCGAGGACCGAGATGCAGGCCTGGGCGCTGAACCGCTATTGCTATCAGGCTGTCATTCCGCGCAAGGACGCCATGATACTCGCTCATGCCGAGGATCCGGCGTTTCGCGCCGCCTGGCGCAAACGCATCGAGGATCATGACGGCGAGGACGGCTGGAGCGGCGGTATTGCGCGCTGGTTGCACCTGGCGACCTCGCTCGGTCTCGATGCCGACGCAGTGAAGAGCGAGAGGCTGGCCCTGCCGACGACACGTTTTGCGGTTGGCGCTTACCTCTCCTTTTGCACGAACCGGACCCTGCTGGAGGCCGTCGCGTCGTCGCTGACCGAGATGTTCTCGCCGCTCATCATCGGCGAGCGGGTACCCGCGATGCTGGCCAGATACGATTATATCACCGAGGACACGCTGGCCTATTTCAGCCGACGGCCCGAACAGGCCTCACGCGACGCCGACTTCGCGCTCGCCTATGTGCTCGAACATGCCGACACGGCGGAACGCCAGCAGCAGGTGATCGATGCACTGGTGTTCAAATGCGATATACTCTGGGCCATGCTCGACGCGCTTCAACACGCCTATGGCGAGCCGGGCAATATCCCGCCCGGCGCCTTCCGTCCGGAGGCAGCCCAATGATGGCACTGCGCGAAAGAGCCATGGTGTCGCCGCAGTCGGTTCCATCGCTGCCGAGGCACGTGCGCATACAGTATGACCCCGTGCGCCAGGCGTTCGCCGTGCTTTCGCCCGAAAAGGTGTTCTGGCCAAACGACATCAGCCTCGACATATTGCGCCGCTGCGATGGGCGGTCCACGGTCGGCCACATCATTGCCGGCCTTGCCGCAGATTATGATGCCGAACAGGAGGCTGTGGCGGCCGACGTCGTCGCCTTCCTGCAGGAATGGTCGGACAAGCTGCTGGTGAAGCTATGAACGAGCCCCATCTCCCCCCGATCGGCATGCTGGCGGAACTGACGCATCGCTGCCCGCTGCAATGCCCCTATTGCTCCAATCCGCTCGAATTACTGAAAGCCAATCGCGAACTCGACACGCAGAGCTGGCTCGACCTGTTCTCGCAGGCGGCCGACCTTGGCGTTCTCCAGGTGCATCTTTCCGGCGGTGAACCGACGCTGCGTCGCGATCTCGAGCAATTGATCGCCGGGCTTTCGGCGCGCGGCGTCTACACCAACCTGATCACCGCCGGCGTCGGCATTGCGGATGGCCGCATCGAGGCATTTGCCGAAGCCGGGCTCGACCATCTGCAACTGAGCTTTCAAGGCGCACGGCCGGCGACCACCGAGCGCATCGGCAACCACAGGGGCAGCCATGAAAAGAAGCTGGAAACGGCACGCCGCGCTCGCGCGGCCGGCTTGCCGCTTACCATCAACGCGCCGATCCATCGCCACAATATCGAGGAGGTACCGGAATTCATCGATCTGGCCCTTTCGCTGGGTGCGGAGCGTCTCGAGATCGCCAACGTGCAGTACGCCGGCTGGGCGCTGACCAATCGCGATCAACTGATGCCCGAGCGTGCTGCCGTCGACCGCCAGGCGGAGATCGTCGCGGCGGCGCGCGAACGGCTCACCGGCATCATGAACATCGACTTCGTTACGCCGGATTATTTCGCCATCTATCCCAAGCCGTGCATGGGCGGCTGGGCGCGCGACGCCTTCATGGTGACGCCGGACGGCACCGTGCTGCCATGCCATGCCGCCCAGACCATACCGTCGCTCGGCTTCGAGCGTTTTGGATCACGCACCCTGGCCGCGATCTGGACCGATTCCCCGGCATTTAATGCATTTCGAGGCACGGACTGGATGCAGGAGCCCTGCCGCAACTGTGAGCGGCGCGAGATCGACTGGGGCGGCTGTCGCTGCCAGGCGATGGCAATCGCCGGCGATGCCGCCGCGACGGACCCGGCTTGCGCTAAATCGCCGATCCATGCGCGCATGGCAATGCTGATCGAGGAAGCCCAGCGCGCTGCGACGGTTCCTTCGAAGGACGAACCATTCGTCTACCGGCGTATCGGCGTCGTCACCGAGCCCGCCTGACTGCCGATCTATTCCTCTGGCCTTAGGCTCGTGAAAGCCGTTCGGCATGCCACGTCATATGGTCATGCATGAAGGTCGAAATGAAAAAATAGGAGTGATCGTATTCGTCCTGCATCCGCAATTTCAACGGAATGCCTGCCTTGGAGCAGGCGTCTTCGAGCAGCCAAGGCCTGAGGCCCTCCTGGAGGAAACCGTCTGACGTTCCCTGATCGACCAGGAATTCCGGGAAACGGTTTCCATCCTCAATAAGCGAAGTGGCATCGTAGCGCCGCCACGAGGCCTCATCCAGGCCGAGATACTTTTCGAAAGCCGGCTTCGACCAGCCGGCTGTGCTTGGCTGCACGATCGGCGCAAACGCCGAGCAACTTCTGAAACGCGCGGGATTTTTCAGTGCGATCGTCAGCGCGCCATGCCCGCCCATCGAATGGCCGAAGATCGACTGGCGTGCCATATCGGCGGGAAATTCGCGCCCGATCACGGCGGGCAGCTCCTCGACGATATAGGAATACATGCGATAGTTCTTAGCATACGGCTCTTGCGTCGCGTCGAGGTAGAAACCGGCGCCGCTGCCGAACTGCCAATTGTCCTTTTCATCCGGAATGTCGGCACGACGCGGGCTGGTATCGGGACAGACAACGATCAAGCCAAGGTCGGCGGCAATACGTCTGTATTCGCCTTTTTCCATTACATTGGCATGGGTGCAGGTGAGCCCGGAGAGGTACCACACCACCGGGCAACGGCTTTCCCGTGCCTGCGGAGGCACGAAAATGGCAAACGTCATTTCGCACGAGCAGCTCGTCGAGAGATGAGAGTAAACATGCTGGGCGCCGCCATGCGACTTGGCAGTAGAGACGAGTTTCGGGTGCTCTGGCATATATTCTTCTCCACCAATTTTAACCGCCGATCGTAGGCTCTACGACATCGAGGGCGATCGCGGCAACCTTGGTGGACCGGCTGGCGCGCAGGGTTCTTGATCGCAGTCGGGGATGACCTGCCTTGGCCGACCGTTTTGGCAACGAGACGCCATTCGCTGGCGCTGCGTTGCCCAACGTCTTTCGCAACCGTACGGGCCCAGGCCGGGCGCCCGTTGGCGATGCTGGCTACAGCAAGGACGCAGTGCGCAGGGGATCGGCGATGCCTTCCGGGACACCGAACTCTGCGCAAATGCACTTGCCATGGTTTCAGCGGCGACAGCCGCTTCGACGCGGCTCTGGCGGACTATCGGCGACAGCGCGACAACACTCGCTGCCGATGCAAGAGTTCACCTGCCAACTCGCAGCGATGCCCCGTTGAGATGCAGCAACATCGGAGGGGCACCCAACGCATGACACCAACGTTCCGATTTAGCCACCCCTGTGAGCCGACGGCTATTCCCCACGGTCGAAAGCAACGGACAGGCCCAGGGCAGTTGCTGCCTCGACGATCGCCTCGGTTAGCTCTTCGTCGGATGCGACGAGATGAGGGGCAGCTTGTCGCGCGGCGTTTAATGTCGCTGTGATCGAGATGGTGTCACCACGGTCCTCCCTATTGAGGACTGCGGCGATTGCTTGCTCTACTACCGGACTGACCCTCTGCACCTTACTCATCCAACCCTCCCCGTATGCGGCCCAGGGCGATGGTAGTCTCTCCACGGTTGTATTCAATTCGTTGTACGAAACGTACAGATCGCCTGGACCGTGACGGCCAAACATCTCTAATTGCGACGGCATTCTGGATCGACCAAGGGCCTCGACCGGGTTTCTCAGCAGATTGCCCGCACGCTGCGGAGCCATGACAATTGCCGGGTTCGTATGTGAGCCCGGTCCAGGAGCTGGGCTCGGCCGACGGGCGCGCTCTGCACTTGGCGAAGATGTCGCCTAGAAATAGCCGAGGATGGATTTGACCTCGAGATACTCCAACATGCCCTCGATCCCATATTCGCGTCCGTTTCCAGACTGCTTGAAACCGCCAAACGGGGCGTGCGGATCCCAGGCCGGGGAGTTGATATGCACCTGACCGGAGCGGATCCGCGAGGCCACGTCCCTGACGGCGTCCATATCCTCGCCCTGCACATGGGCCCCCAGACCGTAGACCGTGTCGTTGGCGATGGTGACGGCCTCCTCGATTGTGTCGTAGGGGATGATGCAGAGAACGGGCCCGAAGACCTCTTCCTGGGCAATACGCATGCTCGTATGTACGTCGGAAAAGATGGTCGGCTTCACATAGAACCCGACTTTCAGATCGTGCGCACGGCCCGGTCCGCCGGTGAGGAGCCTGGCGCCCTCGGAAATGCCGACGCCGATCATGGCTTGGATGCGGTCGAATTGGGCACGGTTTGCGATTGCACCATGAGTTGTGGCTTCGCAAAGCGGATCGCCAATGACGATCTGGGCTGCGGCCCTTTTGCCGATTTCCTCGATCTCGGAGAGCAGTGCGCGTGGCGCGATCATGCGCGTCGGTGCGCTGCATGACTGGCCGAGATTGCGGAACGCTGCGGCTACGCCCAGAGAAACGGCGCGATCGAGATCTGCGTCCGGCAGGATCACGTTCGGCGACTTGCCGCCGAGCTCCTGCGCGACACGCTTGACCGTGGTCGCTGCCGCCTGGGCCACCGCAATGCCCGCGCGGGTGGACCCGGTAATGGAGATCATGTCGACATCCGGATGGGAGGCGAGACCCATACCCACGCCTGGACCATCGCCTTGCAGGAGGTTGAAAACCCCGGCAGGGAAGCCGGCTTCCTCAATCGCTTCGGCGAACAGCAGGGCGTCCAGCGGAGAAAGCTCACTCGGCTTCAGCACGATCGTGCAGCCTGCAGCGAGCGCCGGCGAAACCTTGGCGGTGATCTGGTAAAGTGGCCAGTTCCACGGGGTGATCAAGGCGCAGACACCGATCGGTTCGTGGGTGACGGCGGTTTGCCCCCGCTGCTTGACGAAGGGAAAGGTTGTCAGCACATCGCGAGCGACCTTAACATGCGTGATCGCCAGCGGCACCTGGGCGCTACGCGCATAGCCGATCGCCGCGCCCATTTCGAGGCTCAGGCATTGAGCCAGCAGTTCGCCGCGCGCCTCGAGCAGCGCTTGCAGGCGATCGAGCAGACCCGCGCGATCTTCTGGCGTGGTCCGGCTCCAGGTGGCGAATGCCCGGCGAGCCGCTACAACGGCCGCGTCAACGTCCTCGTCATTTCCAAGCGGAAACTGGCTCACAACCTCTTCTGTGGCGGGGTTGACGACGACGCCTGTCGCGGTGCCGCTCGGCTCAACCCATTGACTGTCGATGAAGAACTTGTGCAGGTGGCCGTTGCGGGCCAGGTGTTCGAAGGGCGTCATCACCCTACAAGGTCCTTCATGCGGTAATAGGCGCCGAGAATCGGCAGGAACCAGGGGCGCCCGAAATAACCGGGGATCGCTGGCCAGTCGAAATCCTTCCAGGGATTGAGCTCGGGGTGCCCGTCCATGACGTCGGCCATGATGGTGCCCATCAACGTCGACATCTGGGTCCCGTGTCCGCTATAGCCCATAGAGTAATAGATGCCATCGCGCTCTCCGGCGCGCGGCAGGCGATCGCGTGTCATATCGACCATGCCGCCCCAGCAGTAGTCGATGCGGGTGCCGGTCAGTTCCGGAAAGACCTCGACCATCGCCGCCTTGAGTATCCGGCCGCTTTTTTCGTCGGATTGAGGGTTGGACACGGCAAAGCGCGCCCTCCCGCCGAACAGAAGGCGATTGTCCGGCGTGAGCCGCCAGTAGACAACGAGGTTGCGCGTATCGACGACATTGCGACGGGTCGGCATGAGACGCTCGATCTGCGCAGGCGACAGCGGTTGCGTCACGATGAGGAAGGCACCGACCGGCACGATGCGGCGGCGGATCCATCTCAGCGGACCGACCTGGGAAATGCCGCTCGCCAACAGGACCTGCCGCGCGACGATCTTGCCCTTTGGCGTCGTTACCTCATGCCCGCCTGAAACCTTGCGCATCGCCATGACGGGCGAGCGTTCATGGACCTCGGCGCCACGCCGAGCAGCGGCGGTCGCGAGGCCACGGACGAACCGGCCGACATGCATGCCTGCGCTCTTGGGAAAGAGCAGCCCGCCATGGTAGCGGTTGGTGCCGACTTCGGTTCGCAGGTCCTCGCGCGCGATCATCCTGGTGTCGGGGTCGACATTGGCAGCCAGCAGTTCCTGGCTGCGCGCCAGCATGTCGTAGTGCTCGGGCTTGGCAGCAAGCTTGAGCTTGCCTACGCGGGAGAAGCTGCAGTCGATCTTTTCTTCCTGCACCAACCGCTCAACCATATCGACGCCGGCGTCGAAAGCCTTGTAGAGTGCATTTGCAGCCGGCTTGCCGTGCTTGCCAGCCATGATTGCATAGTTCTGGGCAAAGCCGTTGTTGCACATACCGCCATTGCGGCCGGACGCGGCGTTGCCGATCGTTTCGGCCTCCAATAGGGCAACCCGGGCGCCCTTTTTGGCAAGGGCCAGCGCGGCGGAGGAGCCGGTCAGGCCGCCGCCCACGATCGCCACGTCGTAGTGGCCTTCGAGCGGTTTGGACGACCCTTCATTGAACGGCTGAGCCGTATCCAGCCAGTATGAGGTAAGCTTCATTTTGACCACCAATGCTGACTTGAGTGGGGCAACATCCCAGGCGTAATTGCGCGCGCTACCATCCGCGCATCCGCTCCCAACGCGCTTCAATCTTGGGGCTGTCCCCATTGACGACGCTGTAGAAGTCATGCTGGGCGGCCATCGCGCACGCATGGTTGGGCAGAATCCGGACCCGAGACCCGAGCGGCAGCTCGGGCATGGACTTTCCAGAGCCGGCACGAATGGCGAGGATACCGTGTTCCTGGCTGGCCTGGGCAACGATCACATCTTCAAGCACCCGCCCCTTTTCGTCGCAGACCACGCCGTAGCCCTGGTCGATCTGCTGGTTTGCGGTTCCCCGGTCGCGCGAAAGCGCCATCCACCCTGCGTCGACCAGCACCCATCCCTTTTTCGGCTTGGACCCGATCACCGTGGCCAACACGGAAATCGCGACGGCGTCGATGGCACAGACCCCGACGCCGTGCTGGACGAGGTCGAAGAACATGTAGACGCCAGCGCGCAGCTCCGTGACCCCATCAAGATTACTGGCGAAATGCGCTGTCGGCGTCGAACCGAGGCTGATGATCGGGCAGGCATGGCCGTGAGCGCGCAAAGTTTCCGCCGCGCGCAAGCTGGCCGAACGCTCGTTCTCGGCTGCTTTGACCAGCGCATCGGGCGTGCTCAAGGCATAGGACTCGCCCGCATGGGCGAGGACGCCGACGAGATTAGCGCCCTTCTCGACGACCCTGTTGGCCACCTCGAGCAGTTTGGGATCGTCCGGCTTCAAGCCACCGCGATGGTCATCGCAGTCCAGTTCGATGAAAACAGATGGCGTCATACCGGTGGCTTCGCGGACGTGGGCGCGGCCCGCCGGCCGGCGGCCCGGAAAACAGAACAAAAAAAAAAAAAACCCCCCGCGGGGCCCACCAAACCACGGCCCCCAGGGCCCCCACCGGAGGAAAACAAACAAAAGGATATAAAAAAA
>NZ_JAMYLN010000035.1:0-58579 GCF_040318035.1 Mesorhizobium sp. M1329
CGCCCGTCGCTTCACCGGCCCAGCAGGGCACAACCCACGCCGGAAACGAACTCAAAACTGGATAGAAACTGGGGGCAACGTCAGCCGCACCGGCTTGACGATTTCGACGCCTATGTCGCCATGTGGGCCGATCCCGTTGTCACCCGCTTTATCGGCGGCAAGCCGCGCACGCGGGAGGAAAGCTGGATGCGCTTTCTACGCCACGCCGGCCTGTGGTCGCTTCTGGGCTACGGCTTCTGGGCGATCGAGGAAAAGGCGACCGGCCGCTTCATCGGCGAGGCCGGCTTTCACGATCTGAAACGCGACATGACGCCGTCGATCGAGGGCATTCCGGAGACCGGCTGGGCTCTGGTTTCGGGCGCGCATGGCCAGGGGTTGGCCAGCGAAGTCGTCGCACGGGAGCTTGCCTGGGGCGACGAGACGTTCGGCGCCGCGAAGACCGTCTGCATCATCGATCCGGAAAACACCGGATCGCTGAACGTCGCGGCAAAATGTGGTTATGGCGAAGTGCTGCGAACCGTCTACCAAGGCAAGCCGACCATCCTGCTGGAGCGGCAACCCTGACGGATGCTGTTTGGCACTGCCTGCCACGTCGTCGTCGGGCATCGAGTTCGCCAGCCTGAAATCGCGCAGGCCGATTGTGCCGCATGCAGCGCCTTCTGTCTTTGACAGGAGGACGCAAACTCTGCATGAATTTTGTCGAGCGGGTCTGAAGTCAGGCCACGTTTCTGGCAGGCACCGGAGGAGGTGTCGCGATTTGGAGGAATCCCATGCTGAACAGACGCCGATTCTTGATGAGCACCGCGGCAGCAGGTGCTGCCGGACTCGCAGCATCGCATTTTGTCCCCGCCTTCGCGCAGGACGCGCCGCAGCTGCAGATTTTCGTGCCGGCGGCGCCGGGCGGCGGCTGGGACCAGACGGCGCGCGCCATGGACCAGGTGCTGCGCAGCGAAAAACTGATCTCCGGCTCGCAGATCACCAATGTCGGCGGTGCAGGCGGCACTGTCGGCCTGCCGCAGTTCGTCAACCAGTGGAAAGGCAAGGGCAATGCGCTGATGGTGGCCGGCATGGTCATGGTTGGCGCCATCATCGCCAACAAGGCGGCCAACAACCTTACCGAAGTCACGCCGATCGCCCGCCTCACCGGCGAGTTCGAGGCGCTTGTGGTGCCGGCCGCCTCGCCGTTCAAGACGGCCGCGGACTTTGTCGCTGCCCTCAAAGCTGACCCGACGCAGGTTCCGGTCGCTGGCGGTTCGGCCGGCGGCTCGGACCACATCTTGTTCGGCCTCATCGCCAAGACCGTCGGTGTTCCGGCTACCAATCTCTCCTATGTGCCGTTTGCCGGCGGCGGCGAGGCGCTTTCGGCGCTGCTCGGCAACCAGGTCGCGGCCGGCATCTCCGGCTATGGCGAGTTCGCCGAACAGATCAAGGCGGGTGCGCTGCGGCTGCTGGCCATCTCCGCCGACAAACGCCAGGACGGGATCGATGCGCCGACGATGAAGGAAGCCGGCATCGATGTCGAGTTGTTCAATTGGCGCGGCGTCTTCGCACCGCCCGGCGTCTCAGACGCTGACAAGGCAGCAATGATCAAGCTGATCGAGACCATGGCCAAGAGCGACGCCTGGGCCACCGAATGCAAGAACCGCAACTGGACGCAGATCCTGCTTACCGGTGACGATTATGCGAAATTCGTCGCCGAAGACACGGCCCGCATCGGGACAATCCTCAAGGACCTCGGCCTGGCGTGATGCTCTCGGCAAGGGGCGGCCTGCGCCAACCCTTGCCGACTTTCGCCAGCCGCATGGACATACGCGGCGCCGGAGGTGAAACTACGAGATCGGCCGAGTGAGACCGGTCCAAGGAGAACCGGCCCCAAGGGACCGACATTGGGAGGACGATCATGAGCACCAGCGACCAGCAGGCGCCGCCGCGCCTTGCAGTGCCCGAACTGCTGATCGGCGTTGGGCTCCTCGCCTGTGCGGGTGCGGTTGCCTGGCAGACGCTGGCAATCCCGGTGTCGCCGCTCTATTCCAAGGTCGGTCCGACCGTATTTCCCTACATCACCATGACCGGGATGGCGATCCTGTCGCTGCTGCTCATCATTGCCGCCTTGCGGGGCGGCTGGCAGCCGGACGACGAAAAGGAGACGCCGACCGACTGGAAGGCGATGGGCATCGTCGCCCTCGGACTGATCGCCAATCTGGCGCTGATCCAGCCGCTCGGCTTTACCGCCGCATCTGTCATCATGTTCGTTCTCATCTGCCACGGTTTCGGCAGCCGGCGTCCGCTGCGTGATGTGCTGCTGGGGCTGATCCTGGCGCTGGCCGCCTATTTCGGTTTTGCCAGGGCGCTCGGCGTCAATATTGGCGCCGGCTTCATCGAAAACCAGCTGAACGCGATCGTCGATTCAGCGTTTCCGACGATCCGCCGACGCTGCTTGTGTGCATGAACGAGCGCTCGGCGCAGACCGGCTTGTTCCTTGCCAACCAGCGTTTCTGCGTCAACGTGCTGACGCAGTTACACACGCATCTGGCGGCAAAGTTCGCCGGCACGATCCGCGACATGGGCGAGCGCTACAATGCTGCCCGATGGCAAACCATGCCGTCCGGCATGCCGGCGCTACTCGACGCCATCGTCAGCTTCGACTGCGAGATCGGCGACGTGAACAAGGTTGGAACGCACAATGTGATGTTCGGCCGCGTCGTCGACATCCGCCACGGCAGCGACGAGGCGGCGCTGCTCTATGTCGGCCGCAACTACATGCAGCCAAGCGCGCTCGGCAGTTTTGGCGGGTAGAGGCTGTCAGGTCTGGTTTTCGGATGATTCCGACTGGATCAGGTTCTCCAGAAGGTCGAGCAGGTGCTCGTGCTGTTCGGCACCGTAGCGCTGCTCGATCGCATCGTAGATGGCGATTCGCTCGGGCGACAAATCCTCGATCAGCGCCAGCCCGGCCGGGCTGATTGCGAGCAGCGCCCGGCGGCCGTCGTCCTTGACCTTGTTGCGGGTGATGAACTGCCGCTCCTCCATCGCCTTGATGATGCGTGTGAGGCTGGGCGGCAGGATCGAGGTGCGATTGGCCAGTTCGGTCGCCTCCAGCGGACCGGCTTCGGCAAGCACACGCAGCACGCGCCATTGCTGTTCGGTGATGTCGTGCCGGGCAAGCATCGGCCGGAAATGCGCCATGATCACTTCCCGGGCGCGCAGTAGAGCCATCGGCAGGGAACGGCGAGTGCTGGGCGGTAACAAGGTCAGGTCTCCGACAATTCCAATTCTGATACGACTCGCACCTCACAATGAGGCTCGGATCGAGCTATATCCGCGATTTTGCCGGGGGCGGCAATCCCACCATTGGAGCTGTACCTCATAGAGAACGACACTTGACATTCCGTCGTCAAGATGTAATTCACATGTTAATTACAAGGTGGAGGAAACCTTGCCACATATGGCGATCGAATATTCGGCGAATCTCGACGCCAAGGTCGACATCAGCGCGCTTTGCACGCTGGTCGCGCGCACCATCCTCGAAACCGGCCTGTTCGAGCCGGGCGCGGTGAGGGTACGCGCTTTCCGCACCGAGGCATATGCGATCGCCGATCGTCTCCCGGAGAACGGGTTCATCGACATGAATTTCCGCATCGGCAAGGGCCGCAGCGCCGAGCAGAAGAAGCGCGCCGGCGAGGCGATCTTCACTACGGTTTCGGATCATCTCGCATCTCTGTTCACGACGCCGCATTTCGCGCTGTCGCTGGAGGTCCGCGAGATCGATGCCGAACTAAGCTGGAAAAAGAATGCCATCCACCCGCGCCTGCGCGGCAAGTGACAGGAACCCATATCATGGCGGCATTGGACGACAATCTGAGAAAGGCCGAGGCCTATCTGGAGCGCTTCAGGAGCGCGGGCGTGCTTAACCAGATCGGCGGCGAGGCCGTGCCGGCCGCCGACGGTTCGACATACGAGACAATCTCGCCGATCGACCTGAAGCCGATCGCCAAGGTGGCACGCGGCAAGGCTGCCGACATCGACCGCGCCGCCAAGGCGGCGAAGGCTGCCTTCCGCGACTGGGCGGCGATATCGGGCGACGCTCGCAAGAAGCAGTTGCATAAAATAGCCGACGCCATCGTCGCGCGCGCCGAGGAAATCGCTTTCGTCGAATGCATGGACACCGGCCAGTCATTGAAGTTCATGGCCAAGGCAGCGCTGCGCGGCGCGGAGAACTTTCGCTTCTACGCCGACCGCGCGCCGGAGGCGCGCGACGGCCACACGATCCGCGCACCGAACCAGGTCAACATGACGACGCGCGTGCCGGTCGGCCCGGTCGGCGTGATCACGCCGTGGAACACACCTTTCATGCTGTCGACCTGGAAGATCGCACCGGCGCTCGCCGCCGGCTGTACGATCGTCCACAAGCCGGCCGAGTTCTCGCCGCTGACGGCACGGCTTTTGGTCGAAATCGCCGAGGACGCGGGCCTGCCGAAAGGCGTGTGGAACCTCGTCAACGGTTTTGGCGAGGACGCTGGCAGAGCGCTGACCGAACACCCCGACATCAAGGCGATCGGCTTCGTCGGCGAAAGCCGCACCGGCTCGATGATCATGAAGCAGGGTGCCGACACGCTGAAGCGCGTGCATTTCGAGCTCGGCGGCAAGAACCCGGTCATCGTCTTTGCCGATGCCGACCTGGAGCGGGCGGCGGATGCCGCCGTCTTTATGATCTATTCGCTGAACGGCGAGCGCTGCACCTCGTCGTCGCGGCTGCTGGTCGAGGACAGCGTCTACGACAAGTTCACCGCGCTGGTGGCGGACAAGGCCAAGCGCATCAAGGTCGGCCATCCGCTCGACCCTGAAACCGTTGTAGGCCCGCTCATCCATCCGATGCATGAGGAAAAGGTTCTCTCCTATATCGAGATAGGCAAGTCGGAAGGCGCCGTCGTCGCCGCCGGCGGCGGCAAGTTCGCCGGTCCGGGCGGCGGCTGCTATGTCAGCCCGACGTTGTTCGTCGGCGCCACCAACAAGATGCGCATCGCCCAGGAAGAGATATTCGGACCCGTGCTGACCGCCATCTTGTTCAAGGACGAGGCCGAGGCGCTGGCGCTGGCCAACGACACCCAATACGGCCTGACCGGCTATCTCTGGACCTCGGACGTCACCCGCGCCTTCCGCTTCACCGACGCGCTCGACGCCGGCATGATCTGGGTCAATTCGGAGAATGTGCGCCACCTGCCGACGCCGTTCGGCGGCGCCAAGAACTCGGGCATCGGCCGAGACGGCGGCGACTGGTCGTTCGATTTCTACATGGAAACCAAGAACATCGCGTTCGCCACGGCGCCGCATTCCATTCAGAAGCTCGGCGGCTGACCGGAGACCCTCAAGATGCCCTTGCCCACACCCAATCTCTACCCGGCATTCAATATCGTGCGGCTCAGCCACGTCGAGCTGGCCGTCACCGACCTTGCGAAATCACGCGCTTTCTATGTCGACACGCTCGGCCTGCAGGTGACCGACGAGACCAAGGAAGCCATCTATCTGCGCGCCATGGAAGAGCGCGGCCACCACTGCATCGTGCTGCGCAAAGGCCCGACCGCGGAAGCCCGCGACCTCGGCTTCAAGCTGTTTTCCGACGACGATCTCGACAAGGCCGAGCACTTCTTCAAAGCCAAGGGCCTGCCGGTCGAGTGGGTTGATAGACCCTACCAGTCGCGCACCTTCCGCTCCCGCGACCCGCATGGCATTCCGCTCGAATTCTATTCGAAAATGGAGCGGCTGCCGCCGATCCATCAGAAATATGCGCTGTACAAGGGCGTCAAGCCGCTGCGCATCGACCACTTCAACTGCTTCTCGCCCAACGTCGATGAATCGGTGGCGTTCTACAACGAGCTTGGCTTCCGCGTCACCGAATACACGGAAGATGAAGCGACCGGAAAGCTGTGGGCGGCCTGGACGCACCGCAAGGGCGGCGTCCACGATATCGCCTTCACCAATGGCATTGGCCCACGCCTGCACCACGTCGCTTTCTGGGTGCCGACGCCGCTCAACATCATCGACCTGCTCGATCTTATGGCCACCACCGGCTGGTTGCCGAATATCGAGCGCGGCCCCGGCCGGCACGGCATCTCCAACGCCTTCTTCCTCTATATCCGTGATCCCGACAATCACCGCATCGAGATCTATTGCTCGGACTACCAGACGGTAGATCCCGACCTAGAGCCGATCAAATGGGACCTCAAGGACCCGCAGCGCCAGACGCTGTGGGGTGCACCGGCACCGAAGAGCTGGTTCGAGGAAGGCAGCAGCTTTGTCGGCGTCGAACCGCGTGCGTCCGAGCTGGCAGCCTCGCCGATCGTCGCGCCGTGACGCCGGCTAACTGCAGGGGAAACATATGAGCGCGGCACGTCTCGCCACCTTCACCGTCGGCGGCAAAACGCGCTACGGCGCGATCACGGCCAAGGGTGTTGTCGACCTGTCGGCGCGACACGCAAAGTGGCCGACTTTGCGCGAGGTGATAGAGGCCGGCGCACTGCGACGGCTGGCGGAAGAGGCGGACGCTTTCGCCGCCGATTTCCCGCTCGACGCCATCGCTTACGAGATACCCGTCCCCTCGCCCGAAAAGATCATCTGCGTCGGCGTCAACTATCCGGACCGTAACGAGGAGTACAAGGACGGACAGGCCGCACCCTCGAACCCGTCGCTGTTCATCCGTTTCCCGCGCTCCTTCGTCGGCCATGCCGCGCCGCTGGTCCGGCCGCCGGAATCGCCGCAATTGGACTATGAGGGCGAGATCGTCATCGTCATCGGCAAGGAGGGCCGCCGCATCGCCGAGGCGGATGCGCTCGGCCACATAGCAGCACTGTCGCTCTGCAACGAGGGCACTATCCGCGACTGGGTGCGCCACGCCAAGTTCAACGTCACCCAGGGCAAGAACTTCGACCGCACCGGTTCGATCGGACCGTGGCTGGTGCCGTTCACCGACGAGGCTCAGATCGCCGACATCGATCTCACCACCCGCGTCAATGGCGAAATCCGGCAGCAGGACCGCACCAGCCGCATGATCTTCTCCTTCCGCAAGATCATCAACTACGTCTCGACCTTCACCACGCTTGTTCCCGGCGACATCATCGTCACCGGTACGCCGACGGGCGCCGGCGCCCGCTTCGAGCCGCCTATCTGGCTGAAGCCGGGCGATGTCATCGAGGTCGGGGCCGACGGCATCGGCCTGCTCAGCAACGGCGTGGTCGACGAAGGAGCCGGCCGATGATGACGCCGGAACAGGTCGAGGACGCGGCCGCGAGGCTGTTCGAGGCCGAGCGCGACCGCCGCCAGATCGGGCTGCTCAGCCTCGATTTTCCGCAGGCGTCGATGGACGACGCCTATCGCGTGCAGGCAGCACTGGTGAAACGGAAGGTCGCATCGGGCCTGTCGATCAAGGGCTGGAAGATCGGCCTGACTTCGAAGGCGATGCAGTCGGCGCTCGCCATCGACATTCCCGATTCCGGTGTGCTGTTCGACGACATGTTCTTCGAGGACGGCGGCACCGTTCCAGCCGGCCGCTTCATCCAGCCGCGCATCGAGGCCGAGATCGCCTTCATCATGAAAGCACCGCTGGCCGGCCCGGACGTTTCGATCGACGACGTGCTCGACGCCACCGACTACATCACGCCGGCGCTGGAGATCCTCGATACCCGCATCGAGCGCGTCAACAAGGAGAGCGGCAGGATACGGACCATCTTCGACACCATCTCCGACAATGCCGCCAATGCCGGCATCGTCATCGGCGGCCGTCGTGCCGGGCCGCGCGAGGCGGACCTGCGCTGGATCGGCGCCATCCTGTCGCGCAATGGCGAGGTCGAAGAGACCGGGCTCGGCGCCGGCGTGCTCGACCATCCGGCGAAGGGCATCGCCTGGCTGGCCAACCGGCTGCATCAGTACGGCATGCAGATCGAGGTCGGACAGGTCGTGCTGTCGGGATCGTTCGTGCGCCCGGTAGAAGCGCGCCGCGGTGACAATATCATTGCCGATTTTGGCCCCTACGAAACGATCCGCATCGCTTTCGCCCAATAGCCGCCACCAAGATCATCGGTGGGATGAACGTCAAACACCCATAGCGGATTGCGAAACACAAGGCACTTGCAATGACGCCGGCGCCCCGAATGATGTTATTCGCCGGCCAAAGTTCTGGTTGGATTTCTGGATCAACCAGTTCACTGGATCATTTTTGGCGAGGCCGGACTTTCTCCCGTCGTCCGCTACGATAGCGCGCTTAGGGAATGTGTTACTGGCGATGAGACAAGCCGCCGGGATATCGGCCGCCGGCCTCATCGAATTCTTGCTGGCGACTAACGTCGCTTGGTCACGGCACCTGCGGTTCACCGGGCAACCGAGCATCGACCGGGCGTGCCGGGCAGCCAGTGCTATCGATTCGAGCGGCCGAGCGCCGTGGACGCAATCAGCAAAACGATCGAGGCGGCGATCAGGACCGTCGCGGCAGCGCGATGGTCGGCGTGAGCGTGTCGCGCGCGATGGTGAACATCTCGCGCGGCAAGGTGCGTTGTCCAGGACCGGCGAGGAACATCGTCACCACGACTTCGTCGAGCGAGGTGGCGAAGGCAAACAGCGCGCCCGACGCGATGCCCGGCAGGATGACCGGAAGCGTGACTTTGCGGAAAGTGAGGAAGGGCGGCGCCCCCATGCTGGCGGCCACCCAGAGCAGCCGCCTGTCGAGACCGGTGAGAACGGCCGAGACGGTCACCACGACGAAGGGAACGGCGAGCGAGGTGTGGCCCAGGATGAGGCCGGGAAAAGTCGCGGTCAGGCCGGTCATCGAGAACACGAAATACATGCCGACGCCGACGATGACCACCGGCGCGATCATCGGCACCAGCAGCAAGGCCGAGATCGTACGCCGGCCTGGCAGATTGGGGGCCGCGAGGCCGAGCGCGGCCATGGTGCCGAGCGGCGTCGCCAGCAGCGTCGTCGAGACAGCCAGAACAAGGCTGTTGCGCAGGGCATCCATCCAGGTCTGCATCGAGAAGAACTCGCGGTACCATTTCAGCGACCAGCCGGTGATGGGAAAGGTGAAATCGCCGCTGCTCTTGATCGAGAACAGCACGATTATGATCAGCGGCGCCATGAGGAAAGCCAGCACCATCATGGCCGTCAGCCCGAGGCCGAAGCGGCCAAGCCGGCCCGCGGTCGTTGGTCGTGGAGCGGACATACCTAGCCTCCTAACGCGGGCCGGCGCCGCTGCGGCTGAGCAGGGCGTTCTGGATGGCATAAAGCGAGAGCGTGACCTCTCCCGATGCGATCGCCCCCATGGAGGCCGGCCCGCCCTGGACAGCAATCAGTTCAAGGTCGATCCCCGCCTCCGCACAATACCCTTCATCCAGTGCGTAGATCACCGGCAGCATCGCGTCGGCGAGCAGATAGGCCATGCGGACCTTGACGTTTCCCGCGTTGGCCGAAAGTGCCGACACGGCGACCGATGTCAAAGCAAGCAGGCCGCCCATAAGGACTTTTCTGGTCACGCTGGTCATCTAGCCTTTTCCGTGCGCCGTTTATTATTTGAAACGCACATGTCACTGACTGTTGCCAAGACGATGTCCCTGCTTTGGCTCTTCAACGAAGAGGAGCCCGAGTTGAGCCTGCGCGATCTGGCGCTGCGGGCAGGATTGCACAATTCGACGACGCATCGGTTGCTTGTTTCCCTGGCCGAGGAATGGCTTTGTCGAGCAGAACCCCGAAACCCAGAAATACCGGCTAGGAAGGGCCTTGTTGCGGCTTGCTCGAATCCGGGAGGCAGTCTTCCCGCTCGTGGCCCTTGCACAGCCAATCGTCGACCGTCTTGTGCTTGAGACTGGAGAGACCGCGTATGCTACCTTGCCCCATAAGGCGGGCATGGCACCGTTGCAATCGAGGAAAGTCGGCAGCCGAATCGAGTTTCCGTGCTGGCCTCTCAACATTTGCCATTCCATGCGACGGCTGCCGGCCTAGCGTTTCTGTCGTACAATACTAGCGAGACGCGCGACAAAGCCCTGACACAAGACTGGAGGCCTCACCGAGAAAGCCCCGACCTCTCGCGCGGTACTGGAGGAACACATGCGGCAAACCCGCATTGCAGGATGCGGCTTCGTAGATCAGACGTTTTACGACGGCGTCAACAGAATCGCGTCGCCGATCTTCGGCGCTGGCGGATCAGCATCGGTGCGGTGTCGATCTCCGCTCCCATGCAGCGGCTCTCAGACGAGATCATAAGATCCTATGCCGAGGCAGTGAAGCGCGCGGCCGTAACCATTTCCAGGTCAGTGGGCTACGAGCCGCCCAACGACTTCCTGTCGATGCTGGGCGCGAAAGAACGGTAGTTCTCGCGCGATAGTCAGCATGGCACAGCGCTGTGGTTCCCGAAGGTAGCCGATCATCGTTAACCGAGGACTAATCTGCCAAAGTAGTCTTGTCTGGTTATATATCACCCTTGGCGGCGAGTTCGGTCAGGAGTCCGAAAAGTCGTGAGCGGTCGGCCGGCTCGAATCTGTGCAGGCCCATCAATTCGAGCATCATGATCCCTTCGCATGCCATCCAGACGACGCGAGCATGGTCGACATCGTTTGCCTCCGCCTCGATCATGCGTGCATAGTTCTGATAGGCTTCGCGAACCGGCCGCATCAACCTAGGATCCTCCGCCAGCGCAAGCAGCATCGCCTCCGCATAGGAGGGTGCCTGCGGATCGGTGGCAGAAAACGTCTCGAGATAGGCGCGCAACGTCGCGGACGGTTCGCCGGAAACCAGATCGCGGCTGCGCCTGAAGCGTTCATCCCAATCCTCACAGAGATCCTTGAGCAGCGCCTCGAACAGCTTGGCCTTGCTCGGAAACGAGTGAAGAACCGCCCCTTTGGTGGCACCGATCTCCCTTGCCACGGCCTCAAGGGTGACGTTTCCCGCTCCACGCTCGAAAGCGATCCGTCTTGCCGCCGCGATCATATTCTGTCTGTCGAACTTGCGCCTTGCCACCCGGTAAACCTTCCTGTTACATACCTTCTGGTCGGTATAAATGATAATACGAGACGCTGCCGACGGAAAGCCAAAACATTCCAGGACGCGGGAAGCGATGATCGAAGCCAGAATTGTCAGCGTCGAACAATTGTCGCCGGACGTGAAGTCCTTTGCAGTCGAATCTGTCACAGGCAAGCGCATGCCTGCGACCGCGCCTGGTTCGCACATTGACCTCCACCTCACCAACAGTCTGATCCGTCAATACTCGCTTTACGAGGAAACGGACGGAAGCCGGTACAAGTTCGCCGTCAAACACGTCCCAAATTCGAGGGGCGGCTCGCGGTTCATTCACGAGAACCTCGCAAAAGGCGATAAGATTACGATTTCTCCGCCACGCAACAACTTCATTCTTGGGCGCCACCCGCACACGCTACTCATTTCAGGCGGAATCGGCATTACGCCGATCATGTCCATGACGCGAGCGCTCGCCACCGAAGCCCGGAGCTTCGCCCTCCACTATTTCTGCCGTGACGCAAATGCGCCGTTCAAGGATTTCGTCGACGGACTGGCAGTGGATGCATATGCGTCATGTCATGTCGGGTTGGATCCGATGGCGACCGCGCGCAAGCTCCACGAACTCATTGTCAGCGACCTGCCTGCGCAGACTCATATTTACGTGTGCGGCCCTGAACCACTGATGGACGAGACCATCAGGCTCGGGACGCCAAAGCTAGGCACACACGCTGTCCATCTCGAGCGGTTCAGCCCCAAAAGCTCCACCACCGACCAGACCGACCAGGCTTTTGTCGTGAAGCTTGCCCGAACCGGGAAGGTCCTCGAAGTGCCGGCGGGCCAGTCACTTCTGTCGGTCCTTGTCGGGGCTGGAGTTCGCATATCCTCTTCCTGCGGAGAGGGCGTGTGCGGCTCGTGCGTCACAGGCGTTCTCTCCGGCATCCCCGACCACCGTGATTCCTTCCTGACCGAGGAGGAAAGGGAATCGGGGCAGGACATCTGCCCCTGTGTGTCGCGTGCCAGGACGCCGGAACTGACCCTCGATCTTTAGAACCACGGAAACTGAATGGGAGCAGCACCATGACGATCGTAGCCAGAACCCATGAACCGCAGACAAACTTCGACTGGGCGCCAGGCCATTGTTTGCCGCAGCCCCTTTATCTGTCGGAGGACATATTCCGCTCCGATGTGCGGATGCTGTTGAATGGTCAATGGCTTCTGGTCGACCACGAAAGCCGGATTCCCAATCCGGGTGACTACTTCTTGTTCGAGATCGGGGCCGAGAGCATCATCGTCCTGCGATCCCGATCTGGCGCCGTGAACGCCTTCCACAATGTCTGCCGCCACCGCGGCTCGCGTATCTGCCTGGAGCCGGAAGGCAGCAAGCGGATACTCACCTGCCCATATCACGCTTGGAGCTACGATCTCGACGGCAAGCTGCGGGCCGCGCACTTGATGCCAGAGGATTTCGACCATTCGCAGATCTCACTGGAACCGGTCCATGTCGGCGTTTTCGAGGGGTTACTTTTCCTGAATGCGGCCGTCGACAAACCGCCCTCTTTCGAGGAGTTCGTGGCGCCCTTCCGCGAACTGCTTCGGGGGCAAGGCGTGGCGGTCGGCAAGATAGCGGCGCGCAAGCTCTACCCGACGCAAGCGAATTGGAAGCTGGTCGTCGAGAACTTCTTCGAATGTTACCACTGCAACACCGCACACCCGACCTACTGCTCGGTCCACGACAAAATGAAGATGCTCGCCTTTGGCGCGGGCGCGGGATCGGGGGACCGCGAGGCCGTCCATGAATACGAGAAAAAACTGAAGGAATGGGAAGTGAAGTCGGCTGCCCTTGGATATCCGATCGGCATGTTCGCAGACGGACCGGACACCCGCTTCTTCAGGTCGGGCAACCGCCTTCCGATCTCGGACGATGCGAAGACCGAAAGCGTCGACGGCAAACCCGTGGCGCCGCTAATGTCCGCCTACGGCGAATTCGACGGGGGACAGACAGGATGCGTCTTTAATCCCCTGAGCACGATACTGGTCAACAATGACCATGCTGTGATCTTCCGCTTCACACCACGTGGCCCGCAATCGACCGATGTCGATGCGATCTGGATCGTCCGCGGCAATGCACGTGAAGGCATCGATTTCGTGCCGGAAGAACTGATGCGAGTTTGGGACGTGACGCTTCGGGAAGACAAGACAATCACCGAAAACAATCAGAAAGGTGTCAACTCGTCCGCCTACAGGCCGGGCCGATACTCCACCCAGGAAAAGCGCATCTCGGAGTTCGCTGATTGGTACATGGGGATGCAGCTCGAGCCCACAGCGCCGAGCGCGGCCTGACAGAGACGCGGCACCGCGGTAGAAGTCCTTCTTCAGCCCTCCGTCCGCGCGGATCCCCCGCTCGGCCCGCGCGTTTTCTCCCCCACCCAGTTGCGGGGAGCGGCAGTTTGGAACGCCGGCAGCTCCGCACAGCGCTCCACGATCGCATTGACGCTGTGCAACGCGCCTATGTCAACATTCCAGCGGCGGGCGTTGTAGACCTGTGGCACCAAGCACAGATCGGCCATGGTCGGCCCGTCGCCATGGCAAAAGTGGACCTTGGCCGGATTGTCGAGCATCTTCTCGAACGCCGGCCAGCCCCTCGCCGATGAACTTCTGCATCCAGGCGGCCCGGACCTCCTCGCCGCCGCCGGTCAGGAGCATCACATGGCTGACCGGGCCGAGGTTGCAGATTGGATGGATGTCAGCGGCGATCGTATAAGCCAGCTTTCTCACCCGCGCGCCCGGCAGGCTCCGACGGCAGCAGGCCGGTGTCCGGACGGGTCTCGTCCAGAGCGCTTGACAAAATAGCGCCAGCCCATTCAATTCGACGCATTCACCAGGGGAGTCCCGGCAAGGGGCTGAGATACTGCTGGCTTTCGCGGCGCAGTGACCCGTTGAACCTGATCCAGTTCATACTGGCGTAGGGACGGTGCAAGCGCTTTGCGGGGGTTTACACCCGAGGTCCTGTTTCGAGCAGGTCGACCAAGCGTCTTTTCATCCTTCCGGCACAGAACTGGGTCTCCAATGCATGAGCAAAGGAGCCTCAAGATGAATGCCCTCACCCCCGCCGTGTCGACGGGACCGCTGCCCGCCTCACGGAAAATCCACAAGCCCGGTGCCATCCACCCGCAGATCAGGGTGCCGATGCGCGAAATCTCCGTCCATCCGACGGCCGGCGAGCCGCCCGTCACCGTCTACGATTCGTCCGGCCCCTACACCGAACCGACTGTCGGAACCAGCATCGAAAAGGGCCTTGTGCGGCTTCGCCACGAATGGGTCACCGCGCGCGGCGACGTCGAACCCTATGACGGCCGCCATGTCCGGCCGGAAGACAACGGATTCGCGACTGGCGAGCGCCTGACGCCGGAATTTCCAGTCCGCAACCGGCCACTCAGGGCCAAGACCGGCAGGGCTGTGACCCAGCTTGCCTATGCGCGCGCCGGCATCATCACGCCAGAAATGGAGTTCGTCGCCATCCGCGAAAACCTCGGACGCGAAATCCTGCGCGGCAAGCTGCAACGCGACGGCGAGGCCTTCGGCGCATCGATACCAGATTTTGTCACGCCTGAGTTCGTCCGCGACGAGGTGGCGCGCGGCCGGGCAATCATTCCCGCCAACATCAACCACCCTGAGGGAACAGCACAGGCGCACCTGCATCAACAACCAGTTGATCAAGCTGGCGCTTCAGGCCTTCTGGCTTGAAGGGGATCCACCTGTTGAGTTGCGATGACCAGAACGTCTTGTCCACATGCGGGCCCAGATGGCCGTTGCTATACATGGTTTCGATCAATTCGCGAGTGAAGCCGCCGACAAGTGTGCGCACTCCGTCGGATATCGGTCCGAAGGTCGTGACCATGCCGGAGGTGCCCATACCACCAAGGCAGCCGGTGGCTTCGATCAAAAGGACGCCCAAGCCGAGCCGTGCCCCGCACACGGCTGCCGCCGTGCCAGCCGGCTCGCCGCCAGCGACTACCAGGTCATAACCTTTAATCGTCGATCCGTCTGGAAAATTGAAAAGTCATGAGGAACAAATCTAGCTATGGGGGCCGGTTCGCCGCAGGATTGCACCTTGGGATTTCAGCAGCGCCAGCACCGGCGCAGGCGGCACGTCACTGATAGGAACGTTGTGACGCAATGATACGGCGGCCAAAGCTCCGGCTGCGTGTCCAGTAACCATGCATGTCGCCTGACCTCGGACTGAGCTCCCAGCTTCGTGGTCGGCCGAAATCGCCCGGCCTCCTACCGCGACGTTGCGACAGCCGAGCGGCACCAGGCAGCGTAGGGGCACACCAAATGACCGGGTTAATCGCTTGTAGTGGATGTCGCCGAGCGGCCCTGCCCTCTCGTCGCCAGGCTTCACGTCATGAATGTCGAAGGGATAGGACGACAGCCCAATCTGGTCTTCGAACTGGCGCCCCCGAACATGTCGTCCTTGTCGAGGACATAGGATCCGACGATGTGACGCGACTCGCGGATTCCGAAGTGATCCGGGGATGACGAAATAAAGATGTTCTGGAGCCCAGGCACGTATTTGCGCAGAAAGTGAATCGCCTCCAGCATTTGGCGCTGGCACTCCACATCCGCAGCTGTGACCGAAAAGGGATCATCGACGACAACGCGATGAACGCGGGTTATGTTTATTCCAAGCATGTCGCGGCCGGGCAGCGTATAGACGATCACGTTGCTGCGCGGGATCGTGAAATCCCCATTGCGTTTGGCGTCGTCGACCAACGGCCCGAAGCCGGAAAATGCGACCCCTGGCGCATCACGCACGATCCTGACGAGGTATTGCGCCTTGGTGACCGGATCGCCATCCTAAGAGACGGAGAAATCATCCAGCAAGGAACCGGACAGAACATCATGCTGCGGCCGGCCGACGACTATATTGCCCGGTTCGTGCGCGAGGTTAATCGCAGCAAAGTGGTGAAGGCCGCCTCGATCATGAATGAACTCAGGGGTCGTCCGCCCGTCGGGCCGGAATTAGAGGACGACGCCTCACTTGAGAATGCGGTCAAAAACTGTGACAGCGACAGGCAGCCGCACTGCACACCTAGTCGATAAGCAGGGAACCGCGGTCGTCGAGGTAACGCTCGAGTCGCTGGTTGCAGCGATGATGACTCCGGCCGAAAGCTGAAGCGGGTCGTCCTAAGGTGCTTGCGCACTTTTCGGCGACAAGCATCAGCCGGCAGCTTTGACCGCTCTGACTTCATCAAGCAACCAGGTCCGGAATGACCTGACGACCGGTCGATCGAGGATCGTCGGAGGCGTCAGCAATCGGTAAGCGAACCTCGAGGAGAGGCTGAGCGCATGCGGAAATAACTGGGCCAGGCGGCCAGCCTTGATGTCGTCGGCGACAAGGGTCGAATTTCCCAGAACGATACCCTGCCCTTGGATAGCCACCTCGAGCGCGAGATAGGTCTGTGAAACGTGCAGCCCGCGTTTGACATCCACGCCATGCACACCCGCCGCAAGCAGCCAGGAGTGCCAGTCAGGCCAGGCATCGTTCTTGCCACGCCAGTCGACGTGAATAAGATGCTGTGACTTCAAGTTCTCTGGGTCGGAAAGACCGGGGTTTGCATCCAGCATGCTCGGCGCACACACGGGCGATATCCGTTCGTCAAAGAGTTGTTCGGCATGCAGTCCGTCAGGTGGAACCGCGCCGAACCTAACCGACAAGTGGGGGCCTTTTTCGCTTAGCGGAAGGTTCTGATCGGACACGTCCAACCTTAGCTCGACCTCGGGGTACTGGCGGCAGAACGCGCCAAGTCTGGGAACCAGCCATTTTGTCGCAAAGGACGGCGAGGTGGTGATGCTCAAGGTTCGGCGCTTCGCGTCACCAATCCAGTTTGTAGCGCGCCGCAGCAGCGTGAAGGCGTCTTGGGCGCTGACAAGAAGCAACTCCCCGTTCTCGGTAAGCTTCAGGGATCGGGCATTGCGTTCGAAAAGCATCGTGCCGATCTCCTTCTCAAGTTGGCGGATCTGATTGCTCACCGCAGCGGGCGTGACATTCAGTTCCTCGGCCGCCCTGGAGAAATTCAAGTGGCGAGCCGCGCATTCGAACACGTAGAGCGTTGCTAGCCCTGGCAGTCTTTTCATGTGGGGTCGACAACTTTCCGTTTAAGCCCCTTCAATAAGATATCGTTTGTGGTTTGCAAAGAACCGCCTCAGCCTGAAGCAAGAGCAGGCGAGCCCCATGGTTGCATTGACGGTTCACGACCTCAGGACGTTGGACGGCCTACACGGCGACGGCGCTGCCTTGGCCATGAAGCTTGTCGTTGGAGTGGCTGAGTCTCTTGATGCGGCCAACCTGATCGATGTCTCGTCAGCACACATAACTGGCTGCTTCTACAATGGTCAGCCTAGCCTCGACTTCGCTGAAAAACTTGCCACCGCCAAAGCGCGAGTTAGTGTGCCCACTACCTTGAACTCTACCGCCCCTCCGGCGTGCCTGTTCAACAACGGATGCTCAGAGCTGCTGAGCCGACGCTATCCTCCATCTTCTGCCGAATGCTTAGACGGCGCTCGCTTGATGCACCTGTACACGGTCCTAGGCTGTCGACCGACGTTCACCTGTGCTCCTTACGAATTGCCGACAGTGCCCAAGCTAGGTGAGCAGATTGCTTGGGCGGAATCAAACGCCGTGATGTACGCAAACTCGGTGCTTGGCGCCAGAACCAACAAGTACGGCGAGTTCATAGACATCAGTGCAGCGATAACTGGCCGGGTACCGAATTTCGGCCTGCATCGGGATGAAAACAGATTTGGCAGTTTGCTGGTGGAGGTTGTCGGCGCGCCCGAAGATCGCTTCGAGCTGCAGGTCTGGTGCAATCTTCTGGGCCTTGCCGTTGGCCGGTCCGCCCAGGACCGGATACCGGTCTTGCTAGGCATGCCGAAAGCAACGAGCAGCAACAGCCTCCGGCACTTCGGCGCGGCGGCGTCGGTGGTCAGCGGCCTCGCCATGTTTCACGCAGTGGGGCTGACACCGGAAGCCGCGAGTTGCGAGGAAGCCCTCGGCGGACTGAAGCCTGAGGAACGCATCTCGATCGACGCCAAGCAGATCTCCAGCCTTCGTAGCCAATTGCTGGGAGACAGGTCAGCCCCACTGACAGCAGTCTGCCTGGGCACTCCGCATATGAGCCTCGCCGAGTTTCAAGAGGTGATCGAACTGCTCGATGGTCGCAAGGTCTCCGGGAACGTCCGACTGATAATCACGACCAACAGGCATACGCTGGGTAAGCTTCGCGACGAAAAGCTTGAAAATCTCATCACGGAATGCGGCGCCGAAATCATCGTCGATACCTGCTCCTACATTCCGGGAATGCTCGACGAAACGCCGGGTTTGATGATGTCCAATTCCTCGAAATGGGCATTTCGCGCGCCCAACACGTTGAAGGTAAACGCATGCCTTGGCACCACTAGGGAATGCATCGAGTCGGCGGTCCGCGGCCGGATATCCCTGGACCAGTATGCGTGGGGCTGACCGATGATCTCAGACGCTCTTCCGATCCTTGCCCTGGAAAAGCCGATCAACCTCTGGGGCGGCCTAGATCCTCGGGACGGTACAATTACGGATGGAGGTCACCCGCAACGGGGGCAGTCCATAGCCGGAAAAGTCGTGATCTTGCCTGGCACCCATGGTTCGTCCAGCGGTGTATCGATCTTGATCGATGCTGTGAGACGCGGGTTTGGCCCTGCCGCGATCGTGGTGCGGCGCCCGGATCCGCAAATTGCGATCGCCTCACTGCTCGCCAGAGAGCTGTACGGGACAACCCTACCCGTCAAGGTCGCCAATGCGGATGAGTATTCGCAACTCGAAAAGCAGCGCTCGATAAGCGTTGCGCACCTCTTTCCCAGCAGGGACCAGAATTCATGAAGCTTGTCACCTACGCCGTCTCGACCTCGCTGGGTCGAGCTGAACGGCTTGGAGCAGTTCACGGCGACGCCGTCGTCGATCTTCAGCTTGCCTATGGCGCCTGCCTTCTGGACAACGATACGGTCGACATTTTCGCCGCCGACCGAATGGCTGCTGCAGTGGTCCCGACGGATATGACCGCCTTCCTCGAAGGCGGGTCCGTGAGCATGGCAGCCGCGCGGCAGGCTCTTGAATGGGCCGTTCGAGCCCCGAGCGACACCACGCAAAGCGGCGCAAGGTTTCGGTGGCCAATGTCGCAGGTCCAACTGCTTGCACCAGTGCCGCGACCTCGTACGGTCCGCGACTGCATGGCGTTCGAACAGCATGTCACGAACGGGTACAAAGCGATTGGGCGAACGGTGCCTCCGGAATGGTACCAGATCCCTGCCTATTACAAGGTGGCCCCGACATCGATATCGGGCACCAATGGTGTCGTTCTTTGCCCAACGCAAAGCAAATGGCTCGACTTCGAGCTGGAATATGCCGCAGTCATTGGCCGCCGCGGAAGTTCCATCAACGCCGCCGATGCAATGGCCCACGTGGCTGGTTTCGTCATCTACAACGACTTCAGTGCCCGAGACCTGCAGAAGGTCGAGATGGCCGTAGGCCTTGGGCCTGCCAAGGGCAAGGACTTCAACACTGGAACCGTAATAGGTCCCGCCCTGGTCACGCTGGATGAGATTGGTGACCCATACACTCTAACCATGTCGGCCCGATTGAACGGAACCGAACTTGCAAAGGGAAAAACCGGCGACGCGTTCTGGCGCTGGGAAGCAATCATCGAGTTCATCTCAAGGGACGAAACCCTGCTTCCAGGAGACATCATTGGATCGGGGACCCTTGGAGGGGGCTCCTTGCTTGAGCAGGGTCTGCCGCCTCTAAAGGCGGGGGATGTTGTCGAACTCGAAGTAGAAAAAATTGGGGTACTCAAAACGACTGTTGGTTAGTCGACTACGCAACTGCGTCCGACAATTTGGGAGGGCACTATGATCACTGCTTCGAAATTCTTGCGGAATAGCTTGGGAAACCGGCGCGACTTCATCAAGGCCGCCGGCGCCCTCGGCCTGGCGGCCGCAACGTCAAACTTGATTGGATCGAAGGCACAGGCGGCTGAGCCGAAAAGAGGCGGCAAGTTTCGCCAGGCCCTCAAGGGAGGGGCAACCTCCGACTCGCTGTGGCCGGGGCAGTTGACCGATAGCCACCCCTGGAATGTCAGCACCCAGATAAGAAGCACGCTTACGGAGGTTTCTCCGACTGGCGAATTGGTCGGCGAGCTCGCAGAAAGCTTCGAACCGGCAGCCGGGGGCGCCCAGTGGTTGTTCAAACTTAGGAAGGGAATCGAATTTCACAGCGGCAAATCGCTAACCCCTGAAGACGTCATCTACAGCTTAAACCAACATCGCGGACCCGACACGAAGTCGCAAGCCGTCGGCGTCATGTCATCCGTTACCGATATCAAGGCTGACGGCAAAGACGGTGTGCGCATCACCCTCAAAGGACCAAACGTCGATTTCCCGTACGTCCTGGCTTTCTTCAAGTTGGCTGTCGGACCAGAAGGAACAACCGGCGCCGATTGGGACAAGGGCGTTGGGACGGGGCCTTATATACTCACTTCCTGGCAGGCCGGGGTCAGGGCAACGACAAAGCGCAATCCAAATTACTTCAAACCCGGCAAGCCCTATTTCGATGAGGTCGAAACTCTCAACGTGCCGGACGATGCGGCGAGGTTTTCAGCGCTCCAATCAGGACGGGCCGACGCGATCGAATCGCCAGACTTCAGGGTCATCGAGGCCGCGTCCAAGCTATCGTCGCTGAAAATCATCGAGGTGTCGGGGAATACGCACTACACGTTCCCAATGCTCACGAACCTCAGTCCATTCGACAATGTCGACCTTCGGAAGGCGCTCAAATTTGGCGTCAATCGCGATGAGATGGTCAAGAAGATCCTGCGCGGACATGGTTACGTCGGCAATGACCATCCTATCGGAAGAAACCAGGCCTTCTTTGCGAAGGACCTCGCTCAAACCGTCTATGACCCCGACAAGGCGAAATTCCACATGAAGAAGGCGGGTTTGGGCGACATTTCGCTTGAGCTCCATGCTGCCGACGCGGCATTCGCCGGTGCTGTCGATGCAGCCCAACTTTATCAGATCGGTGCCGAGAAGGCAGGCATAAAAATCAATATCGTCCGGGAGCCCAACGATGGATATTGGGGGCAGGTTTGGCGCCACAAGCCGTGGAGCGCCTGCTTCTGGACCGGCCGGACCACAGCCGACTGGATCCTGTCCGAGGTCTACGCAAGCGATGCAAGCGCCAACGATACGAATTGGAAGAACGAGCGGTTTGATCAGCTTCTCGCTGCGGCGCGAAGTGAACTCGACAAAAACAAGCGCGCGGTCCTCTATGCGGATTTGCAAGAAATACTGCGGGATGAGGGGGGAACCGTCATCCCGATGTTCGCGAACGTGATTTGTGCGGTCGGTTCAAAAATCCAGACCGGTCCGGTGGTGGGGAGCGACTTCCCAATGGATGGCGAGAAGAACCACGAACGGTGGTGGTTCGGATAGCTTGCGAACACCATTCCCGAACTGTCATAGCGCGAAATTCATGATCAACGCTTCACTTTTGCACTGCCCCTTCGAGGTTGTTCTGGTTGCTCCGGAAACTGCCAATCCAGGGCCGCTAGCGGTCATCTTCCCCGATATCTGGGGGGTGCGAGCGGCAATGGTGACGATCGCCAAGACGATCGCCGAATTGGGCGCCACGGTCGTCGTGCCAAACTTCTACGACACTTTTGGATACAAGCTCGGGACGATCGACGGCTTACCGAATGTGGTCGCGAAGGAAAATGAAAATCATCTTCTGGCGCTCGGAGACAAGCTAACGGATGAAGACGTCGTGTCCTCGACACGCGCGATGCTGCACTGTCTGAAGGACGGCGTCGCACCCAACGGGGCGACCTCTCTGGCCGTAGGCTTCTGTATGGGTGCTAGGCACGTTCTTCGGGTGGCGGAGCGGTATCCCGAGGACTTCCGCGTTATGGCTTGTCTGCATGGTACTGACATGCTGCCCGAAACGCCCCAGGCACGTGCCTCGATGAAGAAAAGCATTCGCGGAGATCTGTATTTCGGCTTTGGGTCTGGAGATCCCTACACGCCACCCGAAGAGATCAAAAGAGTCCGGCGCGCGTTCAACCGCGATAAGGTCGATATGGCGATCAGGGTACATCGCGGAGCCAACCACGGCTATGCAGTTCCAGATCGTCCTCACTATGATAGCAATTCGGCTCAGATCGATTTCGAACAGATAGCTAAAATGATTACGCTGGCTCGGTAGGACCGGCTTTCATAGTCAAAATCTGGTCCGCTAAAAACTGCTCGATGAAATTGGACAAGGCTGCCTCTCTAGAGGGCGATGACATTAGGTTGCGGAGTAGCCTGAGTTGATCAGGTAATTTCGACATTCTAGCGGGCTGAACTGGTCGAGCAGAGACCCGATGCGCCTCCAGGTGGCTTCAGGGGCACGCTCGGCCGCCTTTCTCAAGAGGTGTTTGAGCTTGGCGAAGACCTGCTCGATCGGATTGAGGTCGGGGGAGGAGGCCCGGCAAAAATTTCTGAGTAAGCCCCGCTTTGCAGGACAGACAGTTTTGTGGCGTTTACGAGCAATCGGGACTGCTCGATAGCGCGAGTGGCCTCAACGACGACAGAAGGGGGAATGGCAAGATGATCGGAGCGAATTCGATCCGCATACTGACGCTCGGTGCCGCGTTGCTGACGGCCGACATGGCCTGCGCGCAGATGCCTGGCGAAGGCAAGTCGGTACAGCCGATTACGAACGGCCAGACAAATCACGTCTTTCAGCATGAGGCGGTGCGGCTGGGCCTCGAGGCGCTTGGCTATCAGGTCAAACCGGCGCTCGAGGCCGACTATCCGGCCCTGCACCTGGCAATCGGCCAAGGCCAGGCCGACTATACCGCCACACACTGGGCGCCGCTGCATCAAAGCTTCTATGATGCTGCGGGTGGCGATCAGACGTTACACGCGCAGGTGTTCTTATCGCGGGCGCCGGCCAAGGCTATTACATCGACAAGGCTACCGCCGATAATACAAGATCAAGTCTTTTGATCAACTGGTTTTACCGGATATTGCCAAGCTGTTTGACAGTGACGGAGACGGCAAGGCCAATCTGGCAGGGTGTAACCCTGGCTGGGGGTGCGAGCGCGAAATCGAGCACCAACTCGATGCCTACAAGCTGCGTAGCAGCGTCACACACGACCAGGGCAGTTACTTCGCATTGATGGCTGACGTCATCACCCGCTTTAAGGCTGGCCAGCCGATCTTCTACTACACCTGGACACCGCTGTGGGTAGGTTCTGTGCTGCAGCCGGGACGTGCTGCCAGCGATAGTAGCGATACGGCACTTCATCCCGGATTCAAGGTCAACGATATCGACATTCTGGCGAACAAGGCTTTCCTGGCGGAAAATCCGGCTGCCAAGAAGTTCTTCGAGTTGGTGAAAATCCCGTTGGCGGATGCCAACGCGGTCATTTTGCGAGAGCACAACGGCGAGGAAAAGCCGGAGCAGATCACTCAACAGGCTAAGGAGTGGGTCGCCCAGCATCAGACTGTGTTCGACGGCTGGGTAAAGGAAGCGGCGGCAGCGAAATAGCCTAAGGGGTAAACGACCGTTGGACGAAAGGATAGGCGGCAGGTGGTTGGCCGTCACGGCCGAAGTGGCCCGGCATGCGAGCCTCCAAGGGCTGCGCGCGAACCAACATATGGGTGAAACGCTCCGGCTGCTGCGCCAAGGCAGCTATCCCAGACAGCATGCGCGGCGTCGATAGGACGCTGATAACAGGACGGTCGCGCCCACCCTATCCCGGCCAAATGGCTTCCAAAGCCAGCACGCTACGCGCCGGTCTTTGTCCTGATCGAAGCGCCAGATACGTCGGCTAGCCCGTCATAGCGCTCCTTCATCACGGTCAGATGCGGCGAAGTCGGAAGCTTTGGCATTCGGCCAATTTATACCGTCGGGCTCTGCCGGATCACAGCTCCACTAATCGAGGCCGTAAGTTTTTTTGTGGTTGCCGCTTCCAGCTCACGCGAACATGTTGAGCCCATGTTTGCTCGTCCGCGGATAGAACAAAAACCGGGCAGAGCGAGGGGATCCAATTTTGAAACTTTTCGCACGCGACCACCGGCTGCTGGGTGAGGTCCGCGCGTCCTCGCTCGCCTGCGCCATAACCGCAGCTTCGGGCCCCGCAGGCAACGGGCGGACGGACCGAAGAAGTAGGGACATAACGACGAAGATGTTCGGGGCTTGCGATGCGCGCTTGCAAAAATCCAGACGCATGCGGGTGCCCGATAGTTTGAAGCTAATGGGAGGACCAGTATGAGCAAATGGGAAAAAACCGCGGCGGGGCTGCTGACCCGCCGCCAGTTCAACTTTGGAGTCGGCGCCCTTGCGATTCTGGCGGGGACAGGCTTGGGCGTCGGCCGGCCTGCGGCCCAGGAGCCCAAGAAAGGGGGCCGCCTTCGCGTCGCGCTGCCTGATGCCTCCGCAGCCGACACGATCGACCCTCACAAGCAGGTCACGCTAACGGATCTTTCCCGATGCTCCATCCTCTATGAAAAGCTTGCCGACTTCGACACCGATGGCAAGCTGCAGCCTTATCTGGCCGAAAGCTGGGAGGCTTCACCAGACGCCAAGGTGTGGCACATCAAGCTCCGTTCCGGCGTTGAATTCCACAATGGCAAGACGATGAGCTCGGCAGACGTCGTCTACTCGCTCAATCGCGTGCTGGACGAAAAGACTGCCTCGCCTGCCCGATCACAACTTGCCAGCATCGAAAGCGTCAAGACGGATGGCGATCTCGGGATAACGATCACGCTGAAGGCTGCCAATGCGGAGTTGCCGTATCTGCTTGCAGTACGCGCTCTCGGCATCGTTCCCGACGGAGCCAGTGACTTTCCCAAGGACGCTATCGGCACCGGTGCGTGGAAGGTTGCGGACTACCAACCCGGCATCAGCGCGGTGTTCACACGTCACGACAACTACCGGATCAATGGGCAGCCCTATCTTGACGAGATCGAGACCTTTGGCGTCCCGGACACCACCACTCGCCTCAACGCGCTGTTGTCGGGCGAAGTCGACGTCATTCAGCGTCTAGATCCCCGCGTCGCCAACAAGATCAAGGCTGACGCATCCGCGCAGGTGCTCTCTGTCGCCGGCACGGCGCATATCAGCTGCCCGATGCGCCAGAACGTCGAGCCCTACAGCAACAAGGATGTCGTGATCGCGCTGAAGCATTCGTTCGATCGACAGCGCTACATACAGCAAGCCTTCGACGGGTATGGCACTGTTGGTCGCGACAACCCGGTTTTCCCGTCCGATCCGGCCTTCGACGATACCATCCCGGTGCCGCAGCACGATCCGGACAAGGTGAGGTTCCACCTGAAGAAGGCGGGGCATGAAAACACCACTTTCGAGATGTCGGCAGCCGACGTCATGCAGGGTGGCATCAATGCCGCGGTCGTGCTGACGGAACTGATGCGCGAGACTGGGGTCAACGTCACCCTGCGGCGCGTACCGTCCGATGGGTTCTGGCAGTCGGTGTGGCTAAAGGCACCGTGGTGCGGATCGTCCTGGAGCGGACGGCCAACGGCGCTGACGATGATGGAAGCCGCCTATGAGTCCAACGCTGCATTCAACGAGACCGCCTGGAACAACCCGACCTTCGACAAGCTGCTTGTCGACGCACGGGCGCAGGTCGATGAGGTCAAGCGCACTGAAATGATCAAGGAGGCGCAGCGTATGATCACTGACGATTGCTCCACCATTATCCCGGTGTTCGTGCCCTTCCTCGACGCCGTCGCAAACAACGTGAAAAACTTCAAGGGTCACCCGCGCGGCCCAATTGGCGCCGGCCATTGGCAGGAAGTGTGGCTTGATAGCTGACGAGGCGGCGGTGTTTTCGACCGGCCGGACGATCTGAAGTCCGGCCGGCCCCTAAGGAGCGCATGATTTGTTGTTGTTGATTCTGCGGCGGCTCCTGTTCGGCCTGCTGACACTTTTTGGAACATCGTTGCTGGTGTTCGGCGCAACCCAGCTCCTGCCGGGAGACGTTGCTGAAGCCGTTCTGGGCCAGGAAGCGACCCCCGCCCTGGTCGAAGCATTCCGCAAGGAAGCTGGCCTCGACCGTCCGCTCGTTGATCGCTACGTGGAGTGGGTGGCAGGTTTTGCCACCGGCGATCTCGGCACTTCGCTCACCAATCGGACCGACGTAGCCCAGTCGCTACTGCCACGGCTCAAGAACTCACTGTTTCTTGCGATTTACGCGCTTGGCGTGGCAGTGCCAGTTGCCACTTTGCTCGCATTGCTCAGCGCAGCCTATCCGGGACGACTTCTGGATCGTATTGCCGGCTCTACTTCGGTCTTCCTCACCGCCCTTCCCGACTTCGTCATCGCTCTGGTCCTGGTGACCGTCATGGCGGTGAAGATAAAACTGTTTCCTTCGGTCGTGCCACGTCCCGACTGGTACCACCTGTCGCAGGGCTTGCAGCAGACTTTCCTGCCAATGCTCACGCTTGTCTGTGCGCTGTTGGCGCATATGGTGCGGATGGGACGCGCTGCGCTGGTCGACGTGCTGGGCACAAGCTACATCGAGATGGCTCTGCTCAAGGGGGCGCAGAAATGGCGCATCCTCCTTAGCCATGCGATCCCAAATGCCATTGGCCCACTCTTCAGCGTCCTTGCATTGAGCATCGGCTATCTCGTCAGCGGGGTCGTGGTCGTCGAGGTGGTGTTCTCCTATCCGGGCATGGGTCGATATCTGGTCGATGCAATCTTTTATCGCGATATGCCGGTCATCCAGAGCGCGGTCATGATCTTCTGTGCCGTTTACATACTGGCTAACGTACTGGCCGACATCAGCCTTATCGCCTTCAATCCAAAGATCCGTTTCCGGAGGTAAGATGACCACGGTCATCCATGTCCAGACCCGCACCCGCGCTCCGATATCGCTTTGGGTGGGCTTTGCAATCATTTCGGTTGCGCTGCTCGTTGCGATCCTTGCGCCCTTGATCGCCCCTTACGCTCAGTCGGCAATAGTTGGTAGTCCATACGAGTCGCCCGGATCACATCTTTTGGGCACAGACCTCGTCGGTCGCGATCTCCTCAGTCGCCTCATATACGGCACGCGCCTAACAATCATCGTCAGCTTGGCCGCGACGTCCATCGGCTTTGTCATCGGCGTCGCAATAGGTTTCGTCGCGGCTGAACTACGTGGCGGGGTCGAAACCGCCATCATATGGTTCATCGATACGCTGCTGTCTTTCCCTCCCTTGCTTCTTGGTCTGGTCATCATTGCCGCCCTTGGCGCTGACTTGACGCTTCTGATCGTGACGATCGCCATCGTCCATGTACCGCGGGTCGCCCGCATCGCGCGTTCGATCGCCGCCAATGTGGCCAGCATGCAGTTCGTGGACGCCGCGCGAGCGCGCGGTGAAGGGCTCATCTCGATCGTTTGGCGCGAGATACTGCCAAACACCCTGCGGCCGCTGGCGGTCGAATTTGGCTTGCGCTTCAGCTACGCGGTGCTCTACGCGAGCAGCCTCAGCTTTCTGGGTCTCGGAATTCAGCCGCCCGATGCCGACTGGGGCTCCATGGTTCGTGAGAACATGAACGCCCTGCAGGTGGGCGTCGTGATGCCGATCCTTGCCCCGGCACTTTGCATCGGCATCCTGGCCGTCGGCGTCAACCTCGTCGCCGACCGGTTCGCCGGCGAGCACAGCCGAAAGCTTCCGGAAGAACTGCGTTGATGGCAAATCTTCTCGACATACATGAGCTTGTGGTTACCGCCATCCTGCCTAGCGGTGATACCAGGCAAACCGTGCGCGGGGTCAACGTGCATGTCGCTCCAGGCGAGGTGGTCGCCCTCATCGGCGAGTCCGGTGCTGGCAAGAGCACCATCGCGCTGGCCGCGCTCGGCTATGCTCGTCCGGGAACCCATTTCACGGGTGGGTCGGTTCTTCTGGACGGCGAGGAATTGCTTGCAATGTCGGTCAGTCAGCGCGCCAGGCTGCGCGGCATGAAAGTCGCCTATGTCGCGCAGAGCGCGGCCGCGTCGCTCAATCCCGCCATCCCAATTGGCCGCCAGATCGGTGAAGGATTGCAGATCCACCGGCTGGCGTCGAGCGGGCTGCCAGCCGGGCGTGTCAACAAGTTGTTGGAGCAACTCAGCTTCCCGCGCCCCGACATAATCTCAAAACGCTATCCGCAACAGCTCAGCGGTGGCCAGCAGCAACGCGCCATGACCGCGATGGCAATGGTTTGCGAGCCCAAACTGCTTGTGCTGGACGAGCCGACCACGGCGCTTGACGTCACGACCCAGATAGAGGTCCTACTTGCGATCAAGGAAGCGATCCGGCGCACCGGATCCGCCGCTATCTACGTTAGTCACGATCTTGCCGTCGTTGCCCAGATTGCCGATCGCATCATCGTCCTGCGTGATGGCGAAATCGTCGAGCAGGGAAATGCAGCGGCAGTTCTCAATTGTCCGAGACAAGAGTATACACAAACATTGCTTGCTGCGGTCAAGCTCAGGCCCGCCGCACTGGCAACCGGAGCCGCAGAGCCACTTACGCCTGTCTCGGTTGGAATCCCGCTCATCGCCGCATCTGGCATTCGCGCCTCCTACTCACAACCCACCTTCAGTTTGGCGCCGAAAGCCCCTCCGCTCGTCCTTCACGGCGTCGGCGTCTCCGTCTATCGGGCAGAGACTTTGGCGCTAGTGGGTGAATCTGGCAGCGGCAAGACCACCTTGCTGCGAGCGTTGGCTGGCCTCCACCGGCCGTCGGAAGGAACATTGGAGATTGGCGGCACGCGGGTGTTCTGGCCGGTGTCGAAGCGCAGCAAGGATCAACTGCGACAGGTACAAATCGTCTTCCAATCGCCGGAGGAAACGCTGAATCCCCGTACGCGGGTAAGCCACATCATCGGCCGACCGCTGCAGTTCTATTTCGGCATGGGAGCAGCGGCGCGGCGGGAGCGTGTAGCCGAATTGCTGGAAGGCGTCGGGCTGGCGGCGGACTATGCGCAACGCTTCCAGAACGAGTTGTCAGGCGGTCAGCGACAAAGAGTTGCTATCGCCCGTGCCCTGGCCGCGCGGCCAAGCTTGGTACTGTGTGACGAGATACTTTCGGCACTCGACACCCTTGTTGCGCAGCGCATCCTCGACTTGCTCAAAAAGATCAAGGACCGGCAAGGGACATCATTCCTGTTCGTATCTCACGATCTAGGCACTGTGGCCCGCATCGCAGATCGCGTCGCCGTCATGCAGGCGGGGCTGATCGTAGAGGAAGGGACCACTGCCGAGGTGTTCGACACCCCACACCATCCCTACACACAGCGTTTGCTGCGGGCGATACCAGAACTGCGACAGGGCTGGCTAGAGGAAGTCGCCGACGACCCGCGGGTGCGAGCTTCGATCGATCGCAACGCGCTTGGTGTGGAGGTGGATTCCTCGCCCAACTAATTCTTCCCGACGCCAGCGTTGTCTCATCCTGCAGCTTCCCAGTCGGATTGCATCAACTTGCAACCAGGTGGAGGCTGCATTATGCCCAGCTTGGAGAAGGCTGACCTCGGGAGGATGCCGGCGGCTTTCACGGGCTCGCGGGGGATTCTGATCAGTGCGCAAGAAGCTTCCGACCGCTTCCTGGCTGTGCGCTTTCGAGGCCACCGCGCGTCATTGCAGCATGACGCGCGCAGCAGATGAGTTGAATATCAGCCACTCAGCGGTCAGCCAGCAGATAAAGAGCCTCGAGCAATATCTTGGCGCCAACCTGTTCAGCCGCACACCGAAGGGAATTGTACTCAGCGAGAGCGGACGGTACTACATGCCGCTGGTCGCCGAGGCCATAACGCTTCTGCATCGCGGGACCATGACCTTTCTGGCGAGCGGCCGGCGGATAAAGCTCAACGTCGCCGCCAATTTTTCCTTCGCTCTGTTATGGCTGATCCCGAAGCTAAAGGGTTTCAGGCAAACGCATCCCAACGTCGACGTTTCAATTTCTTCAATGCTGTGGCCGCACGAATTCGACGGAAGCGACGCGCAGATCAAGATCCGCTACGGTCGAGGACGATGGTCAGACGGGGCGTACCACAAGCTCACCGACGATCGGCTCTTTCCTGTGTGTGCGCCAGGGGTGGCGCAAAGCATAGGCAAGATCGAAGACCTGTTCTCGCAAACGTTGATCGATGTCACGGGAACCCCCAGTACCTGGGATACATGGCTAGCAGCCATGGGATTGGCCGACGCACCGCCTGCCGTGGGTCAAGTCCAGGTCAATAACTTCTCGTCGAGCATGGAACTCGCCAAACGAGGCCACGGCATTGCATTAGGACATGAGACCGTGGCGCACGAAGCGCTTGCCAGTGGCTGTCTGGTCATTCCACTGCGCAGCGACGTCATCTCGCGGGAACAATACTATGCCAGCGTCAATCCAAACGACGGGTCCAAAAGGATCGTGATGGAGTTCATGACGTGGATGGGGGAAGAACTGAAGCTTCATCATGTGGCGAGCCAGAAGCACGCCGTTTCATCGCTACTCGGCCCCAATCTCCACGGTGTCGGATCGTAACGACGAGCGTGCTGTTGTCGTCGTTTCACTCGGGATCCAGGCTGGCGCAGCATCAACGCAATTGGCAGCGGCGAAAGAATTCGAGACGGCGCTAGCCTGAAGGCTTGCCCAGGCATTTGAGCTTGCAGCGAAATCGAGGCAGCCCGGGCAACATCGCTGGCGATCTCAATCCCGGTAGGATGGGTCAATGCGGTCGAGCCTGCGCTTCATCGCGTCGAAGTGCGCAAAGGCCTGGTCGTTGTAGCTGATCCAGTCGTCGGCCGTGCTGGCCGCCAGCGCATCCGGCATCTCGGCCAATGGTTGGCCCGAGCTATAGGCCAGGATAAGTGTCCTCGCGGCACGTTCGAGGTAGTAAAGGTGATGGAACGCCTCGGCCACCGTTCGCGCCGAGACGGTGACACCGTGATTGCCCATCATCAGGATTGGGAATTCACCCAGCCGCGTGGCAATGCGCTGGCCTTCGGATCTCTCGTCAGCCAAGCCGCCGAATTGGAGATCAAGGCCGATCAGGCCGAAGAATCGCGCGGTCGCCTGATCAATCGCTTTCAAGCGCGGATCCTTCAAGCTCGCCAACGCAGTGGCATAGGGCGGATGGCAATGCAGAACGACACGGGCGTGTAAAACCAGCCGGTGGATGTGGCCGTGGATGCTCCATGCACTTGGATCGGCCTTTTCACGGGCGAAGTCACCACCGATGTCAGTGGCGTCGAACAGGATCAGATCGCTGGCGCGGATCTCCGAGAAATGCTGCCACTTGCGGTTCATCAGGAACCGGGTGCCATCATCGGACACCGAAGCGCTAAAGTGGTTGCTAACCGACTCGTGCCAGTCAAATTCGACCGCCAGCCTGAATGCGGCGGCGAGGTCGATGCGCAACTGTCTGATGTCAGCATCGAGACCGAACTTGACGTCGACGTTCATGGAATGTGTTCCCTCAACCTAGCAGGGGGGCGGCTACGAATGACCGATCGGGGATAGCCGCATTTTGCAGCATCTAAGGCTGCCCCAGGCCTGCCGGATCGACAAAGCAATTGTGCTAACTTGCGGCGTTAGAAAATTTGGTATTCCGCGGCTGCCCGTTCCATCGGAGTGTCGGGCGCCCGTCTACGCGCCTGATGCGGGCCTCTCCCTGGAACTGGCTATTGCGCCGGCACCTACTGGACCGAACATGGATCAATCACCGCAGCATCAACTGCCGCCGCCCGCTGGTATTACAGAACGCGAATGCGCCATCGCTGCGGTGGATAGCTGGGCGATCGCTGCGCCGGAATACCTAACCGGAGCCTGGGTGATCGTGCGCATCCGTACCCGTGGAGGCGTCGAGGGCTTTGGCGAGTGTTACGTTCCCGACCGCGCCGGTCGGGCCATTCTGGCTGGGAAGTCAATTATCGATACCACGTTCCGTGACGCCATCCTTGGAGAACCGGCTCTCGACCTGACGCGCCTTTGGCACAAGATCTACGATCTCTGCAAACGCATGTACGACCGCCGAGGCATCGCAATTCACGCCCTCAGCGGAATCGACATTGCGCTTCACGATGCCGCGGCCCGGACGCTCGGTATACCGGTGTACCAGCTCCTTGGTGGGCGAACCCGCTCGAGCATACAGCTCTATGCCAGTTGCATCCATATCGACGTCAATCGGTTCGACGTCAGCCTGGCGGACGCATGCCATTATTCCGCGCTTGGCTATCGCGTCATCAAATTCTGGGGTTGGCCGGATTTTGGCCAGGACGAGGCCGGTGATGTTCAACGGCTGCGCGACCTGCAGGACGCCGTCGGCCAAAATGTTCGCCTGATGCTCGACCTTGGCCGTCCCGGATCAATGCCGGAAGCGCAGCGCTTGGTGAGGATGATCGGGCGCTCGGGCGTGGACCTGCTTGGCTGGGAGGAGCCATTCAGCTCCGTCGACCAGCGACAAAATCTGATCGATCTGGCCGCGACCTCGTCAGTTCCTATCGCAACGGGCGAAGCCGAGAAGACCACCCAGGCTTTGCGCGATCTGATCCACACGCGGCGCTTCGCCGCCATACAGCCGGATCTTTCACTTGTGGGAGGACTGACCGAAGGTCGACGCATCGCAGAACTGGCATGTCTCGACGCCACCTGTCTTGCCCCGCACAACTGGGGCACGATTGTGAACTTTGCCGCCAGTCTGCATCTCCTGAGCGCAGCGCCGGGTACGGCCATCTGCGAACATCCAATCAGCGGCCGCGTACCGACAGGAGATCGACATTTGCCCAGCCCGGTGATGACCGACATTGCCGGGCACGGTTTCGAGGTCATCAATGGCACAGCCACCCTGCCCGCAGACACTGTCGGGCTCGGCCTGGAGGTCGATGCCGCAGTGCTCGACCGCCTCTCCATCTGACATTCAGCCCCTGGGGGAACTCACTTGGCCGACACGACCGACGACAGGCACGTCTGTTTCGACGCGCTGCAATACAGCAACTGGTTTGGCGTCGCCGAGACCGATGCAATTTCCTATCATCCCGACCGCGATCTCATCGAGCAGTGGAGGCGCGGAAAGGTCGACGCTGTCCACGTCACAGTCACACTGTGGAGTGACGCCCGCGCCACCATGAACAGTGTCATGCGCTGGCATCGCCTGTTCCGCGAGCATTCCGGTCTCGTCCTGCACGCTACGAGTGCGGCAGACATTGACCTGGCTCGCAAAAGCGACCGAACCGCAGTGTTCCTCGGGTTTCAAAACACCAGCCCGTTCGAGGACGATCTGGCTATGATTGAAGCCTTCCACCGGCTGGGCGTGCGCTGCGCGCAACTGACCTACAACATCCAGAACTACGTAGGTTCGTCCTGCTATGAGCCAGTGGACACGGGCCTATCCCGGTTCGGCCGCTTGGTTCTTAGAGAGATGAACCGCGTCGGCATGCTTATCGACGTGTCCCATTGCGGACACCGCACCACGCTTGACGCAGTGGAGCATTCCAAGGCGCCCATCGCGTTGACGCACGCCAACCCGCTTTCCTTCGTAAAGCATCCGCGCGCCAAGTCCGACGAGGTCATCAAAGCCGTGACCGGCCGCGGCGGCGTCATCGGCGTCAATGCGTACGCACCGTTGCTCGGCGGAACCCATGTGACGCTTCAGGACTGGGCCGGCATGGTCGCCCGGCTTGTCGACATGGTGGGAATTGCCCATGTGGCGATAGGCACGGACACGTCTTTGCGCTGGCAGGACGCCGACCTGTTGTCGATGAACGTGGCGCGCTGGAGCCACGAGGCCAATTGGGGATCGAACATCGGCAACAAGCAAGGCTGGTCCGAGCCGCTGAGCTGGTACCAGACGTCCGAGCATTTCCCGACGCTCGTGGCGGGCCTTGAGAAGCACGGTTTTGGTGCGTCTGACGTGGCCGCAATCGTCGGAGGCAACTGGAAGCGCCTTTTCGGCGAAGTGATCGGTTAAGTCGCCGCGGAGACAACTCAGATATCGGAACATATCGTCTTGGCGAAATCGCGACTTTTTACTCCCATCTCGCTGCGTGGCTTCACCAGTCGCAACCGCATCATGGTCTCGCCCATGTGCCAGTATGCGGCAACGGACGGCTTCGCCAACGATTACCACCTGGTGCATCTCGGGCGATTGGCGCTCGGCGGCGCCGGCATCGTCGTGGTCGAGGCAACAGCCGTTGAGGCAAGAGGGCGCATCTCTCACGGCGATCTCGGCTTGTGGAGTGACGAGCATACAGAGCCATTGCGCCGCATTGCCAGTTTCATTTCCGAACACGGCGCTGTGCCGGCAATCCAGCTCGCCCACGCCGGCCGCAAGGGAAGCACGCAGAAACCCTGGCGCGGAAATGGCCCACTGACCGAACACGACCGTGAGTATGGCGAGCCGGCGTGGCCATTGATCGGTCCAAGCGCCGTCAGCGCCGGCCCGGGCTGGCCAGAACCTGTCGAGCTCAACGAAGCGGACCTGACTGGTGTTGTACAGTGTTGGTCGGTGGCTGCGCGCCGCGCCGCGGAGGCCGGTTTCCGTATCATCGATATCCATGGCGCGCATGGCTATTTGCTGCATAGCTTTCTCTCACCGATTGCCAACAGGCGAACTGACCGCTACGGCGCCAGTTTCGAAAACCGTATTCGCTTCCCGCTTGAGGTCGTTAAGGCCATGCGCTCGGTAATGCCGCAGGATTGCGGTTTGTTTTATCGGCTGTCGGTTGTCGACGGCATCGATGGCGGCTGGACGATTGAGGACTCGGTGGCTTTTTCGCGCGTTCTGTTTGCGCACGGCGTGGACCTGATCGACTGCTCATCGGGCGGCGTTACGTCCGACCGCGCGCGCGATGTCCGCATTCACCGCGACTTCGGCTACCACGTACCCTTCGCCCGTCGCATCAAGCGTGCGGCCGAAGGTTCCGTCAGTGTTGTGGGCTTCATTGTCGACGCGCACCAAGCGGAGGTAATACTTCAGTCGGACGCCGCGGATATCGTCGCTGTGGGACGTGAATTCCTGCAAGACGCCAACTGGGCGCTCCATGCTCAACACGCGCTTGAAGGACGGAGCTTCGAGGACTGGCCCAAGGAATCGGGTTGGTGGTTGGCACGGCGAGAGCCACAGCTGCGCGAGATGGGGAACGCAGGAAGCTCGCCAGCTCGGCCCAATTGGGTCGTGCCTGAACGGCATTCCGGAGGAAGTGCATGAAAGAGGAAAGCTCAGCAATGTTCACGATTTCTGAAATGAAGGACCAACTTGAGCGCGAGAAGAACATCACTCGCTCAAGCCCACCGAAGCCGCCGTCGAATCCCTTCTTCGGAGTAGGCCCTATCACCGACGCGACAATCGATGAGCTTGCGGGGAGAATTCGTCGCATCGAATTCGATGCATGGTTGGAAGCCAACTACCGCAAGCTCGATGACAAGGGCAACGACCTCGGTCCATTCACGACGGCCGAGATCGGTCGCAGCATGCATCGGGGTTATCCCGCCGACAAGATTTTGGCGGACATGATGGGGTCCATCCATCAGTACTTCGAATTTCCCAAACAGAATTTGATGGCCGTTGGCCTCGGTGGCGGGCACAGCGGCTTCACGGTCGCGGTCATGCACCTGATGAACCCGAACGGCGCAAATCAGCGAGTTTACGTGGACACGACAAAGCCGGAAGCTTCTGAGTCGGATGGCGCCGGCTTCTTCAGAGAATCCTGGGCCACAGCTTCTCGAACTTCAGAAGTTTGCGCAAAAAGGCAGCACCGACAGGCTTCAGTTCGCGACCGTCGAGGGATCCATTCCCCCTAGCGAACTTGAGGCGCTTGGGACAACGCTGTTTCTCGGGGTTGGACACGAGACCACCGTCGCAAACACCTACAGCCGATCGGAGATTGAAGAGCTTTTAGCGTGGTTGAACCGGGATCCCGACAATCGCGCCACCCAGTTAACCTCCTTCTCCGCCTGCAGACGACGAAGCGCGTTGAGAGCCGGACCTGAAGTTGGCGGAAGGACACCCGTGTCCTTCATATGGTCGAACCAGAGGCGGCCGTCGGGCATTTCAAGACTGCCCGCGCCGATGATGAAGATCGCGCGTGGCAATTCAGCACGTTTGACCGCTGCGAGAACGTCTCGACAGCGTTAGTGGTCCATTGCAACGCGACGAGAAGTGTCTCCGAGCCACGGATGATTTCGGCAAGCTGTTGCGATTGACGCGTATCGCCAGCAACCGTCTTAAGTCCGTCCCGGGAGCGAATCTTTGTGGGATCGCGCGCCACTACCGTCACGTCGTGCTTGCGTGCGAGCGCCTCCGTCAGAATTCGTGACCCGACATTCCCGGTGGCGCCGATAATTGTAAGCTTCAAAACTGTACTCCTCCGCTTGACGGCTGAATGTGACAGGCCCCGCCCTTGCTAGGTGATCCCTCTCGATGTGCAGCATAGCAGGCATCCCGGTCCTAGCCGTTACCTCGTGGGTGACAGCCAGAGATCGGACTGGGTCATGAAGGTGGGTAGAAGAGCGCGTTCGCCGTCAACAGGGTGGCCGCTCCCAAGGTTATGAAGATAAGGGCTTCAAAACCAGCCTGCCAAGAAGGTCCATCGTCAGTTCTGAAGTTGCCACGCGCTGTACCCGTAGATCAGGCGGACAGCAGCTCCCCAGGCGTCCCGAATAGGTGCATGTACCTACTGAAGAGTTCGTTCTGGCTGCAGATGCCGAGCTTGGCGTAGGCGCGCTTGCGATGGGTCGCCACGGTATTCAGGGAAATCCCGTAGTGTAAGCTGATGGCTAACGTCGAATAGCCGAGCGCAATCCGTGAGCAAACCTCCGCTTCGCGGACGCTGAGGCGCTGCGGGCCTCCCAACAGCACGTCCCGGAGGTACCCAATCGCATTGTCCCGTTGGACCTGAGACGAGAAATCGATCGCGGTCCCGCATGCGCGCGTGCGATCTTTGCCCGCCACCAACTCTTCATGTCGGTGGATCGTTTTCAGGATCAGACCCGACAGCGCTTCGAAAGTCCTGACGTCGTGGCAGTCGAAGTCGTCGTCGCGTGAACGGCGGGCCAGCGTCATCAGGTAGTGCGTGTCGTTTACTCTGGCCATCAGTCCGAGTTCGCGACAGATCGACGGGTTTTCATAGTAACGCCGGCGATATGAATCGTCATTGATTTCGCGAGGTTTTAGAACGTAGGTGAGCCGAGTGCGCGCTTGGTTGTACCGACGGATGTTCTGGTCGACGAGATAATCTCCTCCGACCCACCGCTCCGCAAGTTGTACGGCTATCTGCTTGGCGGCAGGGTTATCAGCTTCGATTACGACCCGATTGGGCATCCTCGAAGGCGGAAACGCGAACACCGTACATTCTTCGATCGCGAATAGATCGTGAAACAGCCTGTAAAATTGCAAGCCAAATTGATCGGAACCCACCGTTGACACAAGGTCTCCGGCCTTGTCGAATTCGCTTATAACGTCCAAATTCCTCACTCCCAATGCGGCCACTCCCTTGGCCCCATATGATCGAAATCCGAACGTTACAGTTCGATATCCGGTCTGTCAACGGATTTCGCAAATATCGATCTGTACGCGTTTGGACAACTCATTGAAGGGTGGTGTTCGGAACGCCAAAACGCCGCCCGCCTATCGCAGACAGCGTTTCAGTTGGGAGGTATTTTTGGCGTCAGTCGGACAGCTTCATTTCGATCGGAAGGTCCAGCAGGTGCTTGCCCGAAAGTTCCAGGTGGATTTCGCGATAGTAAAAATGACGGATACCGCTCGACAGGTCGCGCCAGATGCGATCCCAAGCTCCGCTTTTCAACGTAGAAGTGGCACCAACGATGTCAAGAGCGATATTCGCGGCTTCGAGGCAGAGCTTTGCAGCGATGACGGGCGCGCTTTGGAGGTCGGCGTGCTGCTGGGACGAGAGCGGCTCGCCAGCAAGAAGCGAGTCAGTAATGTCACTGGCCGTAGTAAGAGCATAGGCGCGGGACGCACGGTAAAGGGAGTCCGCCTTTGCCATCTGAATCTGGATGAATTGGGATTCGGCGGCGCTTGCACCCCATTTGCTCTTGGCCTTGCTCAGGTGCTCCTTCAATAGCTCGACAGCATGCCAGGTGATGCCGAGGATAACGCCGACCTGGTTGCCCGTAAGGGTGCCGTAGTAGCGGCTGAGCGGCGGGAGCTCTTGCGAGCCATAAAACTGCTGCGCATACTTGTAGCTGTGCGATCGGGGCACAACGATATTCTCGATCGAATAGTCACAGCTGCCTGTAGCGGCCAGCCCGGTCGTATGCCACGTGTCGTGACGGGTCACGTTGTTGTTAGGGAACCATGCAACGCGCAGATCAGGTTCTCCGTTCTCGTCGTTTTGCTGCACGCCATCCTTGTGGACACGGAAACGTCCCAGGATAACGTCCGCGTCGCGGTTGCCAGTTCCGAACCGCCAACGGCCGCTCAGCTTGAAATTTTCGCCATCGATTTCCGCGACACCAGGCGGGTTGAACGAACCAGCCGTGGACATATCCAGGTCGGGGTATACCAACTTGGCGACCTCAGGGTCGAGCTGACCTGCATAAAGGCCGCTGTCGGCCATAATGTTAACGGCGAAGCCCACCGAGCCGTCGTAATAAGAGAGCAGCTCGAGGATGCGGATCTGATCATCGATCCGGATTTCCGGACCGCCCCAGACCTTAGGGAACCCCATGCTGTAGACGCCAGTTTCCGCGACGGCCTTCTTGACGTCCTCCGTGAAATGTTGGCGCCCCTCCATCTCGTCAGCCCGCTCGCGGATGAGCGGACCGATCTTGCGGATGTTGTCGAGGATCTGTTCGGCGGTAAGGGACGTTTTGCCGTCCCACCGGGTCGTGGTGGATTGGGAAGTCATGCTGGTTTGCCCTCTGTTCTCAGGTGTTGGGGATACGGCGACGAAGCGCCGAAATTCCGAGGTTCTCGAGGAAAGCCAACTTGTTCCAGGAGGCCTGCTCCTCGACGATCTTGCCGTCGCGGAAACGGCTGATTGTGATGCCCTCAGCCGTGACGGATCGTCCGGTTGGCGGCGCGCCCTGGTACTGGCCCAAGTGCCTGGCGGTAGCTGTCCAACGGTAGACGACATAGTCACCCTCAGCGACCGTTACCTTGACGTCGGTGATGTGATCGGGGAACGCCGTATAGAGCTCCTGGAGCTGGCGGTACCAAGCATCGCGGTTCAGCTGACCGCTGTCGCCGTTTCGCACATAGGCGGGGTCGTAGTACTCGTCGAGCACGTTCCAGTCGAGGCCAGCCTCCAGCCGCCTCCACATCTCCTCGATCGCCTTGCGATTGCTTTCGATGGCGTTCATTTCGCTTTGCCCTCTTCCAGCTCGACGAGTTTGCCGCCGTCATGGAAGCTCCCATTGAAATAGACCAGCGGGGGAGCGTCCTGCCGGACCCCCGCGTGAAGGACACGCCCGATGAAGATCGTGTGGGTGTGCGCGAGGATGCGTTGCTCGACTTCCATTTCGAAGAAGCCCGACGACTTATCGAGCACGGGCGTGCCGAACTTGCCCTTGTGCCAATCTACACCGCGGAACTTGTCCTCTCCGGGCGCTCCGAACTGGCGGAGAACGCCCGCCTGTTCCGCGGACACGATATTCACGCCCAGGCGTTCCTGCGAGTAAAACCGCGCGTGGTTGGACGACGTGAAAGACACGAGGACCATGATGGTCGGCGGATCCAGCGACACGCTGCAAAATGCGCTTACCGCCAAACCGTGCGGTGTCTCGCCATCAAGCGCGGTTACAATGGTGACGCCCGACGCATAAACACGGTGCACGCTTCGGACGATCTCGCTGAGAGACTGTTCTCTCGTATCGGCGTTGACTGCTGTCATGCCAATATCCTCCCGATTACCTGATATTGAATGCCCGCCGCTTAGCTTCGGATGAGAACCGACTTGGTTTCCAGGAACCCGTCGATGGCTTCCTCACCGAGATCGCGGCCGTAGCCTGATGCCTTACGACCGCCCTCCGGAAGTGCGGGGTACGGGATTGGATCGCTATTCACCGCGACCTTCCCGGTTTTTATCCGCTTCACGAAACGCATCGCCTTGGACAGGTCCTGCGTCCATACGCAGGCGGCAAGGCCATAGACGCTGTCGTTGGCGAGGCTTACGCCCTCGTCGAACTCGTCGAAACCGATGACGGTGAGAACCGGACCAAAGATCTCTTCTCGAGCAACCTTCATCGACTGCTTCGCATCGGTGATGACAGTCGGGCGAACGTAGAAACCCTCGGCATTGAGATTTCCAGATCCCGACGCAATCGACGCGCCTTCCGCCTCGGCGGACGCGATATACCCGGCGACCTTGTCCCTTTGTGCGGCGCTAACGACCGGGCCGATCTGCGTGGTTTCCAAAAGTCCCGGTCCGACCCTCAGCTTGTCCGCCAATTGCGCAAGTCTTTCGACGGTCTGTTCGAAGATTGAGCGCTGGACATAAAGGCGCGAGCCAGCGACGCAAATCTGGCCTGAATTCAGGAATATTCCGTTTGCGACCCCAGGAATCGCCTGGTCAAGGTTGGCGTCGTCGAACAGGACCTGTGGAGACTTGCCTCCAAGTTCCAGTGTAATCTTCTTGACGCCTTCGGCTGCCGCCTTCGCTATTCTGATACCCGTGCCCGTCGATCCCGTGAAGGTGATCTTCGAGACATCCGGATGACGCACGAGCGCCTCCCCGGCCTCTTGGCCATATCCAGTGACGACGTTGATGACGCCGTCGGGAATGCCAGCTTGGCGGCCAAGATCGGCAAGCACTAGAACCGAAAGACAGGCGTTCTCGGAAGGTTTGACGACGATCGTGCAGCCCGCCGCCAGCGCCGGCGCGATCTTCCACGCAGCCAGCATCAGTGGGACGTTCCAAGGGATAATCGCACCGATCACCCCGATGGGCTCGCGCACGGTGTAGCCGAAGAACTCAGCGTCGGGAATCGGAAGACCGATATCCACTGTTCGTCCGCTTATCTTCGTCGGCCAGCCGCTCATATAGCGGATCGAACCAAGCGTCCCCTGAACATTGAGGTTGGTAGCCATCCAGAGCGGCATCCCGACGTCGACCGTCTCGAGTTGCGCCAGCAGCATGGCATTCCCCTCGACGAGGTCCGCCCACTTCCGAATAAGCGCCTCGCGCTCGCCGGGTCCTTTGCTGGCCCAGATGCCGTCGAATGCAGCTTTCGCCGCGCCGACGGCTGCGTCAACATCTGCGGCAGTACCCGCGACAAGAGCCGAAATCTCCTGCCCCGAACTTGGATCCAGCACAGGGATTGATCTGCGAGCTCCGACCGTCACCCACTCCCCGCCGATCAACATACGCGCACCCTGATCCAGTACGCGCCTCGTTTCGTCGCTCAGCACAGTTAAATCGTTTTGAAGATTCCGCATGTCGACCCAGTCGATTTGTCGTTTCCGGCAATAATCGCGGATCGCGGCTCAATGCATATACCCTTCACAGGTGACCTTAGCGTGACGTGCCTGTAGCCCTACAAGGGGACACCACGTGATCGCCGCACCCTTTATTCAGCCCTATCAAGCCTTCGCGGACTTCAAGTAGGTAAGAGAGCCACAATGCGAGATCACACCAAGTTCCTGAAAGAGGCATCCTTCGTCGACGGGAGATGGATTCCGGCGCACAATGGCGAAGTTCAGGAAGTCGTAAATCCTGCGACCCTAAAAGTCCTCGGCACTGTACCCCATTGCGGCCGTGAAGAGACGTCGCAGGCAATCGAAGCCGCGCACACTACCCTTCCGAGCTGGTCTTCCAAGACAGCGAAGGAAAGGGCGTCATACCTTCACAGGTTGGCGAACCTCATCGAGGAACACACGGAAGCCCTTAGCCATCTCCTCACGCTTGAGCAGGGTAAGCCCATCGCCGAAGCGCGCGGCGAGGTCGGCATGTCGGCAGCCTACGTCCGCTGGTTCGCCGAAGAGGCGCAGCGCGTCTATGGCGACGTCATCCCATCCCCCTGGAAAGGCCGCAAAATCCTGGTTACGAAGCAGGCGATTGGGGTGGTCGGCGCGATTACCCCTTGGAACTTCCCCTCCTCAATGATCGCGCGCAAGCTTGCCCCTGCGCTGGCCACGGGCTGCACGATCGTCATCAAACCGGCGACGCAGACGCCGTATTCCGGCCTCGCGTGGGGTGTTCTGGTCGAGTTGGCAGGTATACCATCTGGCGTCGTCAATATTGTCACCGGCTCCCCACCAGAAATCGGAGCGACCCTAACCTCCGATCCACGAGTCAAGAAGATCACCTTCACAGGATCGACGCCGATCGGGAAACTTCTCGCCGAACAGTCTGCGAAGACTCTGAAAAAGGTCTCAATGGAGCTCGGTGGCAATGCGCCGTTCATTGTGTTCGATGACGCGGATGTTCACCGGGCGGTGGAAGGAGCGATCGCGGCGAAGTTCCGCAATTCCGGCCAGACGTGCGTTTGCACGAACAGGTTCCTAGTGCAGTCAGGTATCCACGACGTCTTCGTCCAAAAGCTGTCGGATGCCGTGGCGGGTTTGAAAGTCGGCAACGGCCTCGAAGCCGGCGTGGCTCAGGGACCACTTATCGACGGCAAGGCGGTCGCGAAAATCGAGGAACACATCGCGGATGCAGTTTCCAAGGGGGCGCGAGTCTGCGTGGGCGGCAACCGACACGCCCTAGGGGGCACTTTTTTCGAGCCGACGATCATCGAAAACGTTCGACCGGACGCTCTTGTCGCCAGCGATGAAACCTTCGGTCCGCTTGCACCCATATTCCGGTTCGAGACGGAAGCTGACGCGGTCAGGCTGGCAAACGACACCGAGTACGGACTCGCATCGTACCTTTATACCCAAGATCTCGGCAGGGCGTTTCGGATGTCAGATGCCTTGGAATACGGCATGGTTGGCATCAACGAGGGCATCATCACGACCGAAGTCGCTCCCTTCGGCGGCCTCAAGGAGTCCGGCATCGGAAAGGAAGGCTCCAAATACGGCATCGAAGACTACCTTGCGGTAAAATATGTCTGCCTTGGCGGTCTCGCATGAAATCGTTGGCAGGCGCGACGACGATCCAACCCGGGAAATTTTCTAGAGCACCTTTTTTGGGGAGTTAGTTCGAACCTGCGGCCGTCGACCAGCTGGCTGACGCCCACGCCAGTCGAGATGCAGAGTTCAGCGAGATGTGCGCGGATCGAATGTAAGAGAAACCGCCACTTCCAGCGCCTCGCGGATGAACTGCGCCTTCTCGACATCGGCAAGCCGGATCGGCGCCACGAAGCTGCCGCGCTGCGGCAGGATGAGCGTCTCCGAGGGCAGCATCGCCGGCGTGGTATTGGCGACATCTCAATTGTCCGGAAGAGCGGGGTATTGGAACGAATTTGCAATGTAGGAATACGCGCCGAAGACCATCCTCACGGTTCGATTGACGCTCTTCTCCCAGCAGAAGAATCGGCCGACGGACCGGTTCTCGCTGAAATCGACCAGAACCACGGACTCGACCGGAAGATTGCTCTCGGTCCAGTTCAGGATATACAGGCCATCAGCCACTTCGTAGTGAGCGCAGTTCTCGGTGTCGGCGGCGCCGCGCTCGATTCCCCGCAGGCAATGCCAGCTGAAGGTGCCGCTGTTCAAATAGAAGTGCTCGTACCAGTCGCGGTCGTTGTAGCGATGAAGCGCGTGCTTGCCGACGAGCTTCGAGGTGCGCTCGAGAGCCTGTAGTTGTTGCCCCGGCAATGCGACGGTGGAGGTCACGGTCCTCGTCCGGATCCCGCGTTCGTTCTCGGTCAAAGACGACTCGAACAGCCATCCCCTTCCCTTGTTCTGATCGAACACAAGCGTACGTTCGGTGCTCTGCTCTGCGTCGGCAAACGTCAGGTAAAAGACCCCTGGACGCATTTCGAACACGTCTCCGGGCGCCGAAACCTCCGACCCCTCGCCTTTCCATGAGAACACATCCCCGACCATCAACTGGAAGCTGGAAGTGGCGTCAGGCCCGTCAAACAGAGTCAGCGACTGTCCGTCAAGCTTCGCGGTTTTCGGCGGAAGATAATCGTCATATCCTTTAGCCAGATCTTCAATGCTCGGCCACTGATCGCGATCGACGAACTGAAGGTTTGACGAAATCTCGACAAGTTTCTGGGTGTTATCCATCTGCTCCTCCCGCAACTGAACAGGCGCATTCTTACGACTGAACGGCTCCACACCAGTCACCTTGAAGGGTGACATACCTCCCGTCACCTCCTTGCTCGTGTTGCAATGCACCCAACGACAGCGGAGCCGACCCCGATGGTCGAAGTTCCGCGTCTTTATTTCACTTTTGACAGCCTATTGCCCGCCGGGACGGTTCGATCCGAACGCGCGCAGCCATGCTCGGTGGCGAATTGTTTCGCACATGCAGCACGGATGCATGTCCTGCCTGAGCCCTTGACCCGTCGAAAAGCCCGTGCCTAGTTGTCGAATATTCGGACATTGGGGACCGATAATAGGACAAAAAGATGACCAACTCGCAAAACGACACTTCAACTGGGAGCCACGCTCGGCGTAAGCTCGGGCCTGTTCAGATTGCTATCCTGATCTTGGCCGCGTCGACACCGTTGGCCACCGTTGTGACCACCATGCCCCTCGGCCTCGCTTTCGGCGGCACATCGGTTGTGTTTGCCTTTCTGGCCTCAGGTCTGCTGATCGCCCTTTTCTGCGTGGGCTACGGCCAAATGAGCAGAAGGATCACACGCCCCGGTGCGTTTTACAGCTATGTCACCAAGGGCTTCGGGCCCGTCGCGGGCGTTGCGACAGCATTCGTCGCACTGCTGGGATACATCGCCTTCCTCGCGGGCGCTCTCGCTATCCCATCGTTCTTCGCCAGCGAAGTTCTCAAGGCAGAGTTCTCGTTGGATGTCTCGTGGGGACTCTACGCATTCTTCCTCCTCGTCGCCGCAGCATTTTTTGGTCTGCGGGGGATCGACTTCAACGCGCGATTCATGTGCTTTACGATTGTATTGGAACTCGTGCTCGTGTTCGCTCTTGTCGTCGCGATTATCGTGTCTCGCGGGGCAGAGGCCTTCCCGACGGATATTTTCGGCTACCAGTCAATTGCCGGAGGTAACTTCGGTGTAGCCATCATTTTCGCGATCATGTGTTTCGTTGGATTTGAGTCCGCCGCGCTTTACGCTCCGGAAGCACGCAATCCCGAGGATACCGTCCGCTACGCCACCTACCTCGCAGCCGCATTGATTACCGTCGTGTATGCTGTCGCGGCCTGGGTGCTGATCGGCGCCGTCGGCTCCGCTGCCGCACAGCAGGCTGCATACGCCGACATCGGGCAGTTCGTTTTCAAACTGAACACACAATATGTCGGCGTCTGGGGCACAACTGCAATGTCGTTCGCGCTGATCCTCGCGCAGTTCGTGTCGTTCCTCGCCCTCGCCAATGCGACCGCCCGGTACCTGAGCAGCCTCGGGAAGGAGGGTATCCTCCCGCGTATGATCGGTCGCGAGAATGCCGAGACCGGCTCTCCGTCGGTGGCAATTGTCGTTACGCTCTTGATCTGCGCTCTGCTCGTCGGCGGAATGGGTGCCGCGGGCCTCGATCCCTACACGGACATTTCGTCCGTCCTCTTCGGCATCGGCATCGTCGCGATCGTCGTTCTCCAGGCAGTAGCATCCCTCTCGGTGATCGCGTACTTCTCGAAGCTTCCCGAGCAGCGCAATTGGTGGGCAACGCTTGTAGCTCCGCTACTCGCTGTTGCTGGTCTTCTTGCGGCGACTGCCCTTATGGTGAGCGAATTCAACCTTGTGACGGGCAAGGAGTCACCGGCCATTATGGCGCTGCCGTGGCTGATCGTGGTGTTCGCCGCTGCGGGCGCAGGCCAAGCCCTTTGGCTGAAGTCCCGTCAGCCCGAAGTCTACGAATTGCTCGGCGCAGGCGACACGTACCAGCAAAGTGCCAAGCTGCAAGCCGAAAGCGCTGCCATCGCGAGCACGTCAGCCTCGACTGCGAACTGACAACATTCCTGAAAAAAGGCGGCGATTTCGATCGCCGGCTTTTTCGCTTCAAGCTCTCGCGGGCCGTATTGTAGCTCGGCTGCACGCGATGGAATTCAACCATCGACGGCCGCGCTGTGAGCGAGCGAACAAGCCGTCTCGTCAACGCTAAAACCATGTCATCTCAAAGGGGACCAACGGCGGCTGACCGCCCCTCTCGCCGTCGCATTGTGTCACTTTTCAGGGTGATATTCGCACAACTCGACAAATGCCACAGTCCGGAAAATCCTAAGAGCCAGATATTGGAGAAATTTATGTCGACCCATACCGCAGGCTACCGTTCACCGGGCGAAGTCATGATGTCGGAGCTGTTTCCGAACCACGACGGTGCTCGCCCCCTTTCTGTGGACGATCTCGCCGGGAAGAGCGTCGAAATAGCGTTGGACGAAGGCTCGATGGTGACGCTTTCGTTCGAGGACGGCTCCGTTGACGTCAATGTCAGCCACTATGGGTCCTTCGCCTTTCTCTCGGGCAAGCTCGCCTGCGAAGTTATTTCCGTGACGGACACCATCCTTGGAGCCATTTTTGCGGATGAGCGCACCCAGTCGTCCTACTATGTAATCTTCGAATTCGACAAGAGCCGCGCGTTCGTCGTTCACTCGGACATTCTCTCCGGCCCGGCCGGCACGGGCGAGCGCACCCGCTTCTACCAAGGCGGAATCGGTGGAGCAGACGCGGAACGCTTCGAGCACACGTCAGAGCTCGTCGGAAAGCGCGTATTCTGGAAGTACAGCAATACCCACCACTTCGAGCACATCTATCTCGAACCGAACCGCTATTGCTGGCATGGCATTAAAGGTCCCGAAAAGGGCATGGGCGGCGTCGAGCCGACGTCAGCTTTCAAAATCAAGGACGGCCTTTACCTCTTTTCGTGGTCTGACACGTCGGTGGCGTTCAACGGCACGATCGTGATCGATCTCCAAGGCCACGTCCGCTGCCTCGGTCGCCTTTTCGGCTGGGAGCGCTCCGAGCAGAAGGGCTGGCAAATTATCGTCGGCGGGCCAGGACAGCTTCTCAACGAAACCGCGCAGCCCGCCGACCTCTAAAACTGAGGCGGACAGTTCGCTCAGAGCCGTTCGCCGATTTCTCGCGACGCGACCTGCAAAGGCTTCACGAATTCCACGAGATGCGCCGACCGCGTGCTCGGGACCAGAATTCCCAGGCTGACTTGGCATCGGCCGTCTTTTTCGAGAACCGGAACAGCGACGCCATGTACTCCAAGCTGAAGTTCGTCATGGGTAATCGCAAAGCCGTCATTGCGCGTGACATTGATCCGGTCCCGCACAGTGTCCGGGTCGGTCGCCCTCTTGAGGACCCGCGCGACGATCTTGTCGCTCTGGAAAGCGAGAAGAGACCATCCGCTCGCTCCCCTGTCGAGGGAATGCCTGGAACCGGGGTTGTGCTCGACGCGGACGAGGTGCTTCTGGCCGAGCGCCTGATCGATGACAACGGCTTCGAGGTTGTCAATAGCGTGAAGGACAACGGTCTCGCCTGTCTCCTGGGCCAGACGAACCATAATGGGCTTAGCGATCGTCCTGACATCCAGGTCAATCTGCTTGGCGAGCTTCAGGACAGCTGGACCGATAGTGTAACCGTCGTCCCCGCGCCGTACGTAAGCCCGCTGCGAGAGCGTGGTCAGGAGGCGATAGGCAACGGTCCGGTTGATCTCACAATGCCGCGCGATTTCCGCCGCACTCAGCGGACCTTCCTGCGCCACGGCCTCCAGCACAGTAAGCATTTGATCTCCAGTCAACGAAATTTCCGCCACGTCCCTCTCCATCCAGCAATCGCGACTGTCCGCTCATACTATCAGTCACGGCTCGCGAGCAATCACGACACGTCGAAGTGCCCGATTTTCGGACGCGACATCGACATGCGTTGACCTCGCCAAAGATGATCTATAAACGAACATAGTTCAACGATAATCGGAACAAAAAAATGAAACTCCTCAGCTACGAAGAAAACGGAAAACCGCGCTTCGGCGCACTCGTCGAGCATCGAGTTGTAGACTTCGAGCGCGCCAGCGCCGCATACGCAAAGCTCGATTCTTCGGTCAAGCAACTGCCCTCTAGCGTCGAACTCTTTTTCGACGAGATCGATGAACTGGACTCCTCTGCCCGCAAAATCGTGGCGAAATTCATCGAAGACGGCGCTTCCGACGCCTCGATCTCGGCACCACTCGAAGGCCTCAAGATCCTCGCGCCGATCAAGCGCCCTCCCAAGATCATCTGCGTAGCGCGCAACTACGCCGAACATGCGAAAGAAGCCGGACTTGAAATCTCGCCCATCCCCATCCTCTTTGCCCGATTCTCCAACACGTTCGTCGCGGACGGCGATCCGATCGTGGTGCCCAAGGTCTCCGACAGTGTGGATTGGGAAGGGGAACTCGCCATCATTATTGGCAAGGACACAAAGGGGCGCCGCCTCAGCAAAGAAGAGGCTATGGATTACGTCTACGGATACTCCGTCTTCAATGACGTCAGCATTCGCGACTACCAGTTCCGCGTGACGCAGTACACTGCCGGAAAGAACTTCCGCGCCTCCGGTCCGTTCGGCCCGGTGATCGTCACCGCCGATGAGGTGGCGGATCCGCACAAGCTGGATATCAAGACCACCCTCAACGGGCACGTCATGCAGTTCGCCAACACCGATACCATGATCTACAACATTCCGACGATCCTGGAACATATCTCGGAATTCATTGATCTCGAAGCGGGTGACGTCATCCCCACGGGCACCCCTGCGGGGGTCGGCTTCAAGCGCAAACCTCCGGTATTCCTCAAGCACGGCGACGTCATCACCGTCGAAATTCCGGGCATCGGCATTCTCTCCAACCCGGTCGCCGATGAGGCTTGATGATGAGCCAGGAAGTCTTTGATCGGGGTCTCGAGATCCGGAAGGAAGTCCTCGGGGCCGAGTATGTCGAGAAGTCGCTGCACGCCGCCGACGATTTCAATCGCGATTTCCAGAACATCGTCACTGAGTTTTGCTGGGGCGCAGGCTGGGGTCGGAGCGCGCTTTCCAGGCGGGATAAAAGCCTGCTGAACCTTGTCATGCTGGGCGCCCTCAACCGAGGCAGTGAGTTCAAACTCCATCTGCAGGGCGCTCTCACGAACGGCTGCACCAAGGATGAGATCAAGGATACTTTGATCCAGTTGGCGATCTACGCCGGTATCCCCGCAGGAGTAGAAGCGTTCCGATTGGCGCGCGAGGTTTTCGCGGAACTCGAAAACGAGAAAACAGCCTAATACTGGACGGCGCGGCGCGGTCGGAAAACAGCCGCGGCCGATCCCTTCGTCACCCTTGACGGTGATACCCAAATCCAAAGCAATTAAGCATGTTCACAATACGAACTAAGTTGTTCGATAACCGCCTCAACGAGGGAGAGCCCTACATGCAGACGCGAGTTGCGAAGCTCGGCCATATCGGACTAACCGTCCGTGATATCGACCGCACGGTTCAGTTCTACGAGCGCTACCTTGGTATGCGCCTCACTGAGAAGTTCGAGTACCCGCCGGAGAAGATCGGCCACGGTGTGGCTGTGCAGGCGGGCGCATTCATCCGCTGTGACGTCACCCATCACGAGCTCTCGATCTTCAAGATGCGAAGCGACATCATCCCAGACGATGCGCCGGATGCGCCGCGCTACGGCTTCGGGCTTCACCATATCGCATTCGAACTCGCGTCTCCTCAGGACCTCCTTGCCCTTCTCAAGAAGATGAAAGAGGAAGGCGTGGAGATCGTCAACTGCCGCAAGGGCGGACCGGGCAACCAGCCGCGCTTCTACGCCCGGGATCCCGATGGCAACCTGCTCGAATTTTACTGGGGGATCGATCAGATCGGTTGGGATGGCGCGCCGCGCGCCTACGACGCCATCAGGGAAATCGATCTCTTCAATTTCGACTTCGAAGCTTATGTCGATAAGCGCGAGGCAGACGCTCAGGAAGCGCGCAATGGCATCCGCAGCAGGCAAAACCCTCAATAATCCGGCTCTCGAACTACTCGTCTCCGCAAACCAGCTGAACCGAGGCGACAGGAATCACCTCGTGGGCCTCGCGGTCGAGAATGCCGGCAAGGTGATCGAGAAGATCAGCGGGGTCACCGACAAGCCGATCAAATATATGGTGCTGTCTCACTATCACGCAGTGCGCGTGCTCGGCGCCTCGGCCTACGGTGCGTCAGAGATCATCATGTCGCACAAGGCGCGCGCCATGGTCGCCGAGCGCGGTCAGGAAGACTGGGATTCCGAGTTCGGTCGTTTCCCGCGGCTCTTCCAATGGGCACGAGTCGATCCCTGGGCTGACCTGGCCGACGCTGACCTTCGACGACGGCCAGACGCTCGGTTTCGGCAAGCGCCGCGTCGACCTGAAATTCCTCGACCGAGCGCACACGGCTGGCGATATCGTCGCGCATGTCCCGGACGCCAACGCGATGTTCACCGGCGATATCGTGAGGTTCTGCGTTGCCTGGACATGTCCTTGATCTTCGGTTGTTCTGGTATGCCTTGGCATCCGCCGAGCACGGCAGCTTTCGGGGCTTCCCAAGTCCCATCCACTGGCCGGTGCGCGCAGGTTGACCCTCGAAGTCCTCCGCCTCGAGCAATTCATCCTCTGCGCGGGTGGGCTAGTATCAGACATCGAGGAACACCTGGTGCGGCGGATGGCCAAATGGGGCGTGAAGCCGCGAGTTCAGTTGCATCGGGTTGATCAATGCAATCTCATCAACATGGTGGCGATGGGATTCGGCGTGACGATCATCGTCGGGCCACCGCCGCGCGCTGCTACCGACGGCGTCGTGCTCGTTCCTCTTGCTGGTTGGAATGTCGTATCGCTGAGCGCGGTCTGGATGGAATCCAACCCTAATCCTGCGCTCAAAGGCCAAACCCAGTGATCTATACCCGGAACAAGGTTCGCAACGTCATATCAACGTTAAAGGTGATCTTTCATGAAATTGGAAGGCAAAACTGCCGTCATCACCGGCGCTGGCCGCGGTATCGGGCGAGCTACCGCGCACGCCCTGGCTAGGGAAGGCGCTAACATCGTTCTCGCGGCGCCCCAGGCGTCTATATTCTGCACTACTCTATAGCCAGGGAAAGTGGGCGGCCGCGCCCGCCCCTCGACAGGGTAGGCGATGATTCTCGACCTTGCCTTTAGAGATTTCGTTGACGCGCTTGAAACTGCCGACAACGAGATTGGTTTCAAGAGTGCAGCGGATCGTTTTGCCCACGGACTGGGCTACCGATGGTTTGCCTATCTCGGGTTTTCGGAACCAGCGCTCAAGGTTCTCTCTTCATATCCAGGTTCATGGGCGCGGCAGTACATCGAGGAACGATACGAGGATATTGACCCCGTCGTCGGGTTGGCACGATCATCGCAACGGCTGTTTCAATGGGATCGGCGGACGTTTCGACTGCCATCAGCATCTCAGCAGCGCTTTTTCGCTGAGGCCGCCAAATTCGGGATTCACAGTGGCGCGACTGTTCCTATACGGGGCGGTTTTGGGCGCTTCGCAGCGTTCACGCTCGCGGGCAATCGGGACGCAAGTCTCGAAGGTCGGCCGACCGAGGTACTGGACATCCTGCAACTTGCAGGCCTTTACTATCACGCGCACGTTTACGCGAAACTCCAATTGGGCCTGACCCGCCTTGCCGACGCGCCGCTCACTCAAAGGGAGCGGCAGTGCCTTTTCTGGGCGGCGCGCGGCAAGAAGATGCCAGAAACCGCTAAAATTCTCGGCATCAACACGCGAACAGTGGTCTTCCATCTTGAGAATGCCCGGTCGAAGCTCAGCGCGTCCACAGTGACCCAAGCCGTAGCCGAGGCCGTGTACCGTGGCCTGATCTTGTCCTAAGGAAGTAAGGAAGCGTTCGACGCTGCTTCCCGCAAGACCGCCACGGGCGCTCTGATGTGGCGACTCGACTTCTGACCGGCGTCTCCAAAGATTCACCAGCCATTGCTACTGTAGAAAATGGCTGTTGTACGCGAAATTTACGCTAGAGCTTGCTCGCCTACCCGCCCTGTAAAACTCTACAGCTACGCGTATCGTCTCACCGTGCTCTTTGTTTTCTGCAAACAAAGGAGCCCGTTGCTATGCGTGTAATCTCAATTGCTCACTCCGACTACTCTGAATTTCCCGATCTGATCGCGGGGATGCACCGCTTGCGCTATCGCGTTTTTCGGGATCGTCTGAACTGGGATGTTTCTGTTTCGGGCGATATGGAGATCGACGCTTACGACGCGCTTAAGCCAACATACATTATTGCCGTAGGCGACAGCAGTTCGGTGATTGGCTGTGCAAGGCTGCTGCCGACAACAGGGCCGACAATGCTGGCGAACACCTTCCCGGCGCTGCTTGGATCGAATTCCCCTCCGCGAAGCGACTCCATGTTCGAAAGTTCGCGCTTCTGTGTAGATACAAGCGCGGCGGACAGCGTAGCCGCCACTGGGCTTCGCGACGCGACGTTCAGTCTCCTCGCGGGGATTCTCGAGTGGGGACTATCGAAGGATCAAGAGGCGGTGGTCACGGTAACGGACGTTCGATTTGAGCGCATCTTGAGGCGTGCTGGATGGCCACTCGAACGCTTTGCTCCGCCGATGCAGATTGACGACACAAAGGCTTTGGCCGGTCACCTGCCGATCTCTGAATCCGCGCTGATGATCGTCCGCGAGATGGGGCAGATCCAAGGGCCAGTGCTCGCGGCTCGCTTCACCCATCAGGCGGCGGCGTGATCACGGCTGCTGCTCGTCGATAATGGCAATCGAACTGCGCCATCTTCGTTACGCTGTCGCCGCCGCACAATATGGCAGCTTCCGTCGTGCGGCTGAGGCGCTTGGCGTCAAGCAGTCGTCGCTCAGCCGCCGCATTCGCCAGATGGAGGATCGTCTGGGCGTCGCGGTGTTCGAGCGATCGAGCAGCGGCGTGCGGCTGACAACGGCCGGCACCGAAATTCTGCGCACCTCCCAGCACTTGGTCGATGGGCTGGACCACATGATGGCGTCAGCCAAGGCCGCAGGCCGGGGGGAGTCCGGCCGGCTAGCGATCGGCTTCTACACCTCGCTGTCGGCGGGGAATTTGCGCGCGAGCTTGATGGAATATGCGCGACGATTCCCTGAGGTGGAAATCCGCACGATCGAGGGGGCGCGGGCGAGTCTTTTCGTGGGTCTGGAGCATAGCACGCTCGACATTGCCTTCGTCACCGGCGACCCGGCCGTTCGCGATGGGGGTGCAATGGCCTTGTGGGGCGAACGCATTATGGTCGCTCTCCCGGAGAGCCATCCCCTGACAGCGAACGAGGTAGTGTATTGGACCGACCTCAGAAGCGAGACCTTGCTGCTGAGCCAGCGCGATCCTGGACCGGAACTCCGGGACATTCTGCTGGCAAAACTCGCCTCACCCGGCGTCCAGCCTAAGATTGTCAGCGAGGACGTCAGCCGCGAAGGCATAATGAGTTTGGTGAGTGCAGGCTTCGGCGTCAGCCCGATCTGCGAGTCTGGGATCGGCGCCAATTACGCCGGCGTTGTCTATCGCGATGTGCAGGACGGCAACGGCCTGAGCTGGATCAGCTACGCCGCCTATTGGCAGAGGAACAACGACAACCCGGCGCTCGCGCACTTCCTCACGCTGTTGGAGGAGCGCTATCCTTCGCTGTCAACTAGAACTGCCGAATCCGCCGCGCCTTCGCGAACGCCCGATCCGTCGCCATGAAGCGCTCAATCATCGGCGCGACTAGCTTGGCCGGTTCGCCAACAGGCTGGCCAGTCTCCCGGCCGAGAACCTCGGCGTAGGCGATGAGATCCCGATGAACGGCGGCCGGAAGTTCGATCGACATCTTGACTGGCTTGTCGTCGGCAATAGCCCCAAGTTTCAGCTTGGCCATCGATCAGCCTCCGTAGGGTTCGAGGACGAGATCGCGGGTGACGATCACACGGACGGGGAAGCCCGGCCGAATGGTCAGCGTCGGGGCGATATCGAGCTGACGGCCGACGATCTGCTGCCCGATTTGGCTAGTGCTGTTGGACGCGCCCTGGCGCAGCGCGCGGACAATATCACTTTCATCGCTCGACGATCCGCTCTCCGCGCCAATGCTAAGCAACGTGGAGAGCGCGGCGGCCTTGAAGAGTTCGCGCCAGTGATAATCGACACCGTCCTCAAGCCCGGCATAGCCTTCAGAGTCGGCGCCAGGCTGCCGTTCCAGCACGATGGACCTGCCGTTCGGCATGATGATGCGGTTCCAGACCAGCAGCACGCGGCGCTGACCGAAGCCGACACCATTGTCGTACTGACCGATCAGCCGCGCTCCCTGCGGGATGATGAGGAGCCGCCCGGTTGGGCTGTCATAGACGTTCTCGGTCACCTGAGCGGTGATCTGGCCGGGTAGGTCGGAGCGGATGCCGGTGATGAGGGCGGCCGAGATGATCGAACCTGCCTGCAGGACATAGGGCGAGGCCGGCGGTGCGACACGATCGGGGCTGACGGTTCGGCGGTCGGCGGCGGCGTTGATGAAGGCTGCCTGCCGTTCCTGCGCGGTAGGGGTCGCAGGTTCTGGCGCAAGACCAAGGCCCGCGAGCGGCGGCGTCTCAATGGCCGGTGCTTCGATCGGCGCGCGTGGTGGAGTGGCCGGTGCGGACCGCGTTTCGGTGCCGGCGAATAGCCGACTGGTACGCGCGGCGTCAATCTCCTGAAGTCGGCGTTGTTCCTCGGCGCTGAGGCCTGCAACGGGCTGACCACGGTTCTGGGCGCTGAGTATCGGACGCCCCAGGTCACCAGGAAGCGGAGGCCCTAGTTGAGGGACAGTAGGCTGAGGCACGCCGGAATAGTCGCGTGGCAGTCCGGTAAGACCGTCCGCCGTGGTGCGGTTGTCGGTCGAATACAGTTCTTCGTTGCCGGGGCCACCATGACGTGTCTGCAGCGCGTAGATCAGCGCGCCTCCAACGCCGAGGCTGGCGACCAGGCCGAGCCCGGCCAGCACACGGCGGGACAGGCGCGTGACGCGAGGCGCCTCGCCACGCAGACGCATGGGCGCGGGACCAGGCGCTCCGCCTCCGGCCGGCCCTTGTTCTTCTTCCTCCCGGTCTTCGCTCATGACGCGGGCCTCACGTCGGTGCGGACGATCCGGATGCGCTGTTGCTTGCGACCGCTGCCGAAACGCAGTTCGGCCGCAGCGAACATCCGGTCGACGATCATGTGATTGCCTCGGACGCGGTAGTTCACGAGTTCGGAAGTATCGCCCTCGGGACCGACGATGAACAAAGGCGGCATTTCGCCCTGTCCAATGCCGCGCGGGAATTCGATAAAGACCTGGCGGCCATCGTCAAAGGCGCGCAGCGGCCGCCACGGCGCGCGGTCGCCTTCTATGGAATAGCGGAAGTTGATCGACGCGAGGTCGACGCCGGTGGCGACAGGCTGGGCGGCCTGAGCCTGGGCGTTCTGGCGTCGAAGGGCAATAAGCTGATCCTTGGGATACTGCCAGGAAACCGAGGCCATGTAGGTCTTCTCGGTTGATCGCAGCTCTATGTGATAGGTGCGTTGATCGGTATTGATGACGAGGTTCGTCGTCAGATCCGCACGGGTCGGCTTGACGAGGATGTGGATCTGCTGCGTTGCGCCCGAGCCGCTTTCGGTGTCGCCGATCACCCAGCGCACCGTGTCGCCAGCGGCCACGGGGCCAGAGCCCACGAGTTGCTCGCCGGGCTGCAGGGCGACGTCGGTGATCTGTCCGACTGCGGCATAGACCTGATAGAGCGCGCCCTCTGTGAACGGGTAGACCTGCATCGCATTGATGAAGCCGTCTCGAACAGGCTGCATGCGCGCGGCCGCGTTGGCCTGGTTGACGCGGACGGTGGGCTCTGCGGGTTCAGGGGCCTGGCGGGTTTCTTTGATTGGCTTCAACTGGCCCGGCAACGGCAGAGGTCGGGGAAGTTCGACGACCTGGACCGGCGCCGGCGGCGCGGGCGCGAACACAGCGGGCTGCGGATCGTCGTAGGAGATCTGCGGCGGTTTTTTGGTGGCGCAGCCGCCAAGCGCTGTTGCGGAGAGCAGCATAAGCGGAAGCACGGATTTGCGGAAACGAGGAAATCCGGCTTTCAGTGGATCTGTCCCAACAGTCGTGCGGGTATCAAAGATCATTGGCCCAACTCCTTCGACCAGTTGATGGCGTTGATGAAGACGCCGAGGGGATTCTTGCGCAGCCGCTCAGCGTCGCGTGGCGGCTGGATGACGACGGTGAGGATGGCGGTCCAACGCTCGGTGGATGCGAGCGAACCGTCCTGGTAGCGGCGCTCCACCCAAGCGACCCGGAAGGAGTCCGGCGAGGCGCGTATGACGCTCGACACGTCGACGGCAATTTGCTGCTTGCCGACCTTGGAGAAGGGCTCGTTGGCGCGGGCGTAGTCGTTCAGCGCCAGCGCTCCGCGGTCGGTCGTGAAGTCGTAGGCCCTGAGCCAGTTCTGGCGAACGATAATCGCGTCTGCTGGGATCGAGCGGACCTCTTCGATGAAGCGAGCCAGGTGCCAGGCGATCTGCGGATCGGTCGGGCGGTAATCCGCGACGGCCGGCTCGACCGCCTGGGCCTGACCGAGCCGGTCGACCTGCACGACCCACGGCACTACCGTCCCGCGCCCCGATTGCCAGACCAGCGCCGCCGCGAAGCCGCTGGCGAGCAGTAGTGAGCCAAAAGCCATCAAGCGCCAGTTCTTCGCCTGGACGCGCGCCGAGCCGATGCGGTCATCCCAGACCTGGGCGGCTTTTTGGTAGGGGGTCTCGGGTACGGGTGTCTTGCCGTAGTGGGTGGACGGTCGTTTGAACATCAGCGGTCGCCTTCTGAGAGATTGATGGATGAGCCGCCGCCATGGGGTTCGCCCGATCGGACAGCATGGCTGACGGCCGAGACCCCGTGGCTGACGGTCTGGGAGCGCTTCATGCGCTTGGCCCAGGCGGGCGGCGTCGAGGAGCCTGCGGTATAGGAAGGATCGTTCGCTGCATCAGCGGCGCCGCCGATCGTGCCGTCGGTCGATTCGCCGCCAGTGGCCTCGAAGGCCGCTTTCATGCCGCTGGAGAAGCCCTGCGTCATGCCGCCGGCGGCGCGGGACGCGGCGCGCCTGAGTGGCGATGTGGCAGCGCTGGCGCCGGCGCGCGCGACGCCGCTCAGGCCGGCGGCAACGCCGGCCGCGCCAGTCTGGCCGGCAGAGGCGAGGCTGTAGGAGGTCGCTGCACCGCCGGCGAGCGCCGCGCCACCGCGCGCAGCGGTTGTGGCACCACCTGCCACCGCGCCGGCGCCGCCAGCGACCGCGCCAAGGGCCGCCCCACCCGCCATCACCATGCCGCCAGCAGCGAGGCCTGTGCCGACAGCGGCGCCAGCGCCGAGGTGCGGTCCGCCGGACACGAGGCCGTTGGCGATGCCGGGGCCGAAGATGCCAAGACCGAGCAGCGCGAGCGCTGCAAGCACGATCGCCATGGCATCGTCGATGGTGGGTGCAGCACCTCCGAAGCCGGAAGTGAATTCGGAGAAGAGTGTCGAGCCGATGCCGATGATAACGGCGAGCACCAGGACCTTGATGCCGGAGGAGATGATGTTGCCGAGCACGCGCTCGGCCATGAAGGCGGACTTGCCGAAGAGGCCGAAGGGGATCAGCACGAAGCCCGCCAGCGTGGTCAGCTTGAACTCGATGAGCGTGACGAAGAGCTGGACCGCGAGAATGAAGAAGGCAAACAGCACCAGCGCCCAGGCCAGAAACATGCAGGCGATCTGGATGAAGTTCTCGAAGAACGACCAGTAGCCCATCAAGCCGGAAATGGAGTCGAGCAGCGGGCGGCCGGCGTCCAACCCTGTCTGGGCGACCTTGCCGGGGCGCAGAAGATCCGCGGTCGGAAAGCCGGTGCCGGAGGCCTTGAGGCCAAGGCCGGCGAAGCTCTCGAAGACAATGCGGGCGAGATTGTTCCAGTTGCCGATAATGTAGGCGAACACGCCGATGAAGAGCGTCTTTCTCACCAGGCGCGCGATGATGTCGTTGTCGGCGCCCCAGGACCAGAACAGCGCCGCCAGCGTCACATCGATCACGATCAGCGTGGTGGCAATGAAGGCGACCTCGCCACCGAGCAGGCCGAAGCCGGAATCGATGTAGCGGGTGAAGACTTCGAGAAAATGATCGATGACGCCGGTGCCGCCCATGACGCTATTGGGACTCCGGGCGTTCGGTCGATGGCAGCGCGGGCGCGAGGAAGCGGCGGCGGTTCTCGGCCCAGATGCGCAGGCATGCCGAATCGCGCGTGCCCGCTTCGCCAAGATCCCGGCACCGGATCAGCTCGCCGCGCAACGGATCGGCGATGATGGCCCCCGATTGGCCGATCGAGGGGATCGTGGAGTGATCTTCCTTCTGGGTCAGTTCGAGCGCGGGGGGCGGGGGCGCGGCCCCCCCCCCCCCCACCCCCCCCCCCCCCGGGGGGCCGATTTTGGGGCCTAGGGGTGGGCGCGAAGGGGGGGGGGGTCAAGAGGGCGGGGGGCCGCCGGGTGGGGGGG
>NZ_JAMYLN010000036.1:0-57736 GCF_040318035.1 Mesorhizobium sp. M1329
AAGGTCATGCGCATCGGCCTCGCCGAATTCCACGCCATCAAGTACGGAACCAAACTCAATCTGCAAAATGTGTGAATCCGATAGCGCGCGAAGCGGGGGGAGAGGTGGCCGCGAAGCGGCCGGAGAGGGGCTTTTCTTCCTTGCAGGCGAAGGCCCCCTCTCCGTCGCGGCTTCGCCGCGCCACCTCTCCCCCACTTCGTGAGGGCGAGGAACCCTGGTCCTGCAAGGCCTTCTCGCCCCGCGCTTGTATCTCTCAGGTTTTTCGGGGGATGATGTCGGGCTTGCGGCTGGTGGTGCGTCCTTGGGGCACAACCACGTAACTCTTGGGAGGACATCATGACCTTGGAAACCGCTCGATCAACCGTTCAGTCGCCGTGGCAGACCGCGGCAATCCTTATCGCCCGCCTGATCTTTGCCGCCGTCTTCCTGATGGCGGTGATCTTCAAATTCGTCGATATCGGCGCCACCGCCGGCTATATCGCGGCGGCCGGGTTTCCATTCCCGCTGTTCCTGGCCTGGTGCGCAGCCCTGCTCGAGGTCGTCCTCGTTCTATGCTTCCTGACGGGCGCCTTCTTCTCCTGGGCAGCACTCGTCGCAGGCGCCTATGTGCTGTTCCTGGGCTTCGCCTTCCACGGGCCGTCGCACTGGGCCGGCAACCAGGCGGAGTTCGGCTTCTTCGTCGATCACTTCACCTTCCTGGCCGGGCTGCTGTTCGCCGCCGTGCATGGGCCGGGCCGCGTCCTGGCGCTGAAGCTTGGCAGGGGGTGACGCCAAAGCTTGCTGCGGCGGTCATTCTCGGTCGCCGCGTCACATTTGGTCGTTGTAAGGTTCCTTGATCTGGCCGACCATGCGCGCCAGTTTCGAGAAGGACGGCATGTCCGTCTCCGGCTGACATTGGTTGGCCAACTCCAGCAGTCGGATCGGGAAGTTGACGGCGTCGCGGCTCGACGCCGACATGCCTTCAGACCTTTCCTCGTTGGTCTCGCTGGCTTCGGCCTTGCGCAATGCGATGTCGATCTCCTCGACGGAGAGCACGCCCTTGCGGACCAGCACCTGATTGATCGATGCGATGGCCATAAGCAGGCCTTCGAGTTGCAGATTGGCGACGTTCATAGCTTTGCTCCCATTGGCTAGGGTTCAAACGCGCCAGCGCGCGTTGCGATCCAGTGTGGGACGGCGGCCAGGTCTACGACCGGTCGGGTGGCGATGGCTCCGCGGCGTTCTTGGCCAGGCGAGCGTCGATGTCGCTCAGCTTCTGCGCAATGGCGTCGAGAGCCGCGACTGACCCGCGCTGAACGCGCACCAGTTTCATGACGAAATAGCCGAACACCCCGAGCATCAGAACCATCGGGAGCCAGCTGATAATAATGCCGAGCAGAGAGCTTGAACCGTCTTCCATGTCGACACCTTGATTTGTTTGGCTGCAGCAGAAACGGGATGGTTACCGGCCTTGCATGATCTTGATCACCTTGCTGTGGTCGGCCGTCGACGAGGAGAGATCCTGGTAATCCGCATAGGTTATGCGTCCTTTTGCAAACGCATTCCAAAGACGATTGCAAAATGTCGTCGGGAAGCTTGCCAGGCTGGCGTTCATGATCGTGCTTTCGGATTTCCTTTCCACCAGCGGTCTGGCAGCCTGGCGTGCAATGCAACCCGTTATCACGCTGCGCTTGATTGCCGGGCTGCCGCCGATGATGGCTTGAGCATTCTTGTATTCGTTTTCGCTGATCGTTGTGCATCCGGTGAGCATGGCAGCGCCAATGACAGCCGCCAGATAACGCCTTGCAATATTCATGATTTCCCGCCCTCAACCAAGGCGTGCAGCAAAGCATCGAATTGACCACGCAACAAGCCGGTTCCGGCCAAAATTTCTATTGCAGTCCTGCCGGTCGAAAGGGCGTGAAATTCAGAAGTGGTCGCGCGGCGCCAGCAAAGGAGCCGATGAGGAGGGTGTTCGCATTTTTTTTGCCGCCGCGCCACATTTTGTTCTTGCTTTGTGCCGGCAGCTATGCTACTAAATTGGGTATGGTGCTAATTGGCTCCAACGATCCGCCCGCCGAGGCGGGTTTTTTGTTTTAGGCCGGTTTGGAGACGATCACGGCGAGCGAGGCGAGCTTTCCGTCACTCAGGCTTCGGATGTAGTTGCGGCGGCGCTGCAGGAATTCCGTGCCCATGACGACTTCATTTGCCTGCTGCTGGGCCGGCGAGGGCACGATGCCGGAATTGGCTCTCTTCAGCGCCAGCTCAACATGTTCGCCGGTTTCGTCGACGATTTCGTCGATGCGAAATCCGGCATCGACAAACAGGGTTTTCAAGGTTTCCCGATCGGCGAGGTGGCTGGTCTCCGCAGAAACCGCCCAGGGCACGGGATAGTAAGGCTCGCCGCCGGCGAGCGCGGCTTCGGTCCAGATCAGCCTGCCTCGCGGTTTCAGCACGCGCCAGGCCTCGTCGATGACCGCGGCCTTATTCTCGATGTTCATGCCGACATAGAAGCAGATCGCCGCATCGAAGGTGCTGTCGCCAAAAGGCAGTTTCGTTGCGTCGGCCTGATGGAAGCGAACTTTGTCTGCCAGTCCGCTGAATGCAGTCAGTCGGCTCGACGCGGCGACAAAGGCTGGTGTCAGGTCGATGCCGTCGACCTCGCAGCCATAGGTCGAGGCCAGAAACCTTGCCGGCCCGCCAATGCCGCTGCCGATATCCAGGATTCGATCTGTCGGCAAAGGAGCAAGACGGGCCGCATGCTCCTGCGTGGCGGTCAGTTCGCGGCCATGGAACTGATCGAACGGATAGAGTTGCGCCGCCGCGAGTTTGCCGGCCGGGTCGGCGTCCGGGATCGCGGCCAATATGCGATCGACGATGCCGTCGCTGCCCTCGCTGCCGTAGTGACTGGTGACATTGCCCATGACGCGTTCCCCTCAAGCGCAACCACCATCCCATCAACGCAAGTCTCACGCAATGCCCCGCCTTTTTCGCACTCTTTCCAGCCGTTCACCGAGGGGGGTGTGAGGTCGTCAGTGCATTTTTTCCAGCCGGTGCCACATTTTGTTCTTGCTTTGTGCCGGCAGCTATGCTACTAATCTGGGTATGGTGCTAATTGGCTCCAAGGACCCGCCCGCCGAGGCGGGTTTTTTGTTTTAGGCTCCTTTTCGATCGAATGATGTGCGTGCTGCCGGCTGTAAGTCGGCGGGACAGCGCCCCCCTCTGTCCTGCCGGACATCTCCCCCACGAGTGGGGAGATCGGCAGCTTGGGCGACAGCACTTTTTTGCATCCTACAAAATTGGCGAAAGCGGTGATGACGGCCAATCTCCCTCCTTGTGGGGGAGATGTCCGGCAGGACAGAGGGGGGCGCGACGGAACGCGACCCCGACGATCCTCAGATTAACGCGCCCCCGTGCGCCCACTTCAGAGAAGCCCCCATGTCCAACCGTTACGCCACCATCATCACCGACGATGACGGCCGAGAGGTCGTCAGCGCCATTGGCGAGTTCGCCGGCGCCGCACCCTATGCCCGCCATGGCCGCTTCGAGCAGGTCGCAGCCGGCGTGCGGATCGGCATGATGCGTGGCGGTACCGTCGATGCGGTCGGCGGCTTCGGCTTCCCGTCGGGAGCACTCGACGGCAAGGCGATGGCAATTCTCAGGGCAAGGCTGAATGCCTTGCCTGACGCCGGTGCGATGAAGCCCGGCACGACGACTGATGCGAGACCGGCAAGCCAGCTGCGGAAGCCGAAGTCGGCACGCGCCGGCAAGAAGGCGAAGCCGCGCAAGCGCATCGTGCGGCCGGCCAACAAGAAGCCGGCGATCTCCGCCGGGAAGGCGGAGTAGGGCATGGCCAGGGCCCCTTCCGCCGGCGATCCGCAGCCGCACGATCAAGCACCCGGCAAGCCCGGCCGAACCAAGCGCGCGAAGAAGACGCTGGCCGATGGTTTCCTAGAGGCGATCCGCGCCGATTTTCGCGCCCATGGCGCCGGCGTCATCGCTGAGGTGCGCGCCGAAAAACCCGACCAGTACCTGAAGCTGGTGCTGTCGGTGCTGCCCAAGGATCTTAGTGTCAACATCAACAATCTGGATGCATTGAGCGATGACGAAATCAGGCAGCGCATCCGCGGCCTCGAAGCCGTCCTCCGGCCGTTTCTCGAAAGACAAGGCCCCGCAAAAGGCCTCGCACAGCCGGGCGGCAAGGAAGGAATATCTCAGCCTGCTGGCGGAGCTGGACCGGAGGCGCCGCACTAACCAGCTTGCCGCCTATCGGCCTTATCAGACATCGTCTTCGAAATGATCGTGCGCCGGTTCGGGCCGGTGAAGGAGGAGTAAGCCGCCCAAGCGCGACGAAATAGTGACGTTCAGTTGGAGCCCGCCGCGCCGAAAGGTGCGGCGGGCTTTTTGCATTTTTCCTCGCATTCTGTACGATCTTTCTTTCGCGACAGGGCGGCTCGATCCGGCGCTGCCAGAGCAGCATGCGCGTCAGGCTTAGCGGGAGGTGGTTTCATGCTTGCCAGAGTGCTGACACAAGCGGCAGTCCTGACAGCCGGGGCGCTTCTGTTTGCCGCGACGGCCGACGCTCGGCCGGACAGCCGCGCGATGACGTGCGAACAGGCACAGCTTCTGATCGCTCGGTGGTGCTGACCACCGGCCAGAACACCTACGACCGTTACGTCCGCCAATTCGGCAATGAATGCGACTGGCCGCAGGTGCCGCGCGCCGCGTATATCAAGACGCGTGACGGTCGATGTCTGGTCTATCGCTGCCAGGAGCCGGTCTTCGACCTCCCGAATTGAAAGCAGGCGGCGGCTCATTCCTCGTCGAAAGAACCACCCTCGCTTGCAAGGTCGCGCGAAATGACGCGTTCGTCGGCATCGTCCGGCAAGGCCTCGTCGCTTTCCTGATAAGCGTTATCGTCATCTTCCTCCGGCAGTTCGCCGTCTTTCTCGACGTCATAGCGAATATCGCCGTTTTGCGGCACGCCGTCAGGGAGGATTCTCCCGCTCCGGATGGCATCCCAGTCCTGTTGCTGGATCGTCGGGCTCTCGGTCTCGTCGTCGGTTCGATCTTTCCTGCGCGGTTCCATCGCCGGTTCTCCATAATGTCAGCGGCCCTGAATTGGCTCAGTGGTTGAACTCATAAGTCTGGCGTCCGGTTCCGGGCCACTGCGGTTCCAGGCGCATTGCCGCACGACGGAACCAATCGCGCCTGCCTGCCTTCACATTCAGAAGATCTTGGCACATTCAGAAGATCTTGGCGCGAAAGGAGCTTGACATGAGACCGCTCATTTTCTTGCCGTATATGCTAGGTGCGCTGGTGCTGGCGGTGCCGGCGGCCGCGCAGCCGGGCGAACAGGCGCAATCCGACCGCTGCAAAGTCGAGCCGCCCGACAAGAACAGCCAGCAGCAGAAGCCGGCCGGCAACAATTTGTCCGATACGCTCGAGCCATGCGGTGGGGTCCTGAAGCCGCCGCCAACGGGCGATCAGGGCATGGCGGCGCCACCGCCGGATGAGGGCAGGACCCCGGTGATCAAGCCCGGCGAGGTGCCGCCACAGCCGCCAAAGCAGTAGCAGCGACGAGCGGCAACTTCGCGCCGCTTGCGCCGGCAGGTTTGTTGCACTCGCTTAGGAACATTAGCTTGTCCTAAATGTTATTTTAGACGCAGTAGATATCACCCCCTCCGGTATTGCTGCTGATCGGGAAACCGATCGGCCCGCGTCTTGCGACGCGGGCCACCGCCGTTCATTCGCAGTGCATTCGCCGCATCGCGCGGGCACTTCACCGTTATTCGATTAGCCGCCACTTACGGAACAACAAGGTGGCGTGGGCGTTTGCCTAGAGGGTTCGCCGCTTCGACCGGAATGCCGTGTCGCAATTGTAAGGGCGAGGCCCGTAACAACAGGAGTAGACGATGAAAATCCACCTTGTTCCTGCTGCGGCGGGATTGGCGTTGCTTGCCGGCGTCGGCGTGGCCACCGCGGACCAGGTGATTGTCACGCCCGAACAGCAGACGGTCATCCGCGAATACGTCCACAAGCACCCGCTGGCGTCGATCAATCTTCTGGGGGTGGAGCTCAATATCGGTTCCACGTTGCCCGATACGGTCGAGCTGCAGCCGATCGATGTTCCCGACGTACATTACAGATACGTTGTCGTCGGCAATCGCACCGTGCTCGTCGACCCAGGCACCCGCAAGATCGTGCAGGTCATCGAGTGATCGGCGTTCCCAAACCGCGAACCGGGTTTGGAAAGGTCACGGTCTAATAACCAAATCAGAGCTCCATCCCGAGGGATCGGGATGGAGCCGCTGTCGTCTCGAAACAAGGAAAGGAGCCATTCCCATGCTGCCGCATGTCGAGCCGGTCAACGTGGCCGCAGCCGTCGACAAACTGCTTGCTGAACGAGGCGATGGCCTGCTGTCGATGAAGGCAGCGATAGCACTGTTGCGCGAACGCACCGGAACCGAGCGCTCGGACGCGGACCTTGAAGGGCTGATCATCAAGAAGGCGGCGCTCCTCGGGGTCGCCGTCCTGTGTGACAGAGAGGTTCAATGACGGTGTTGCCTGCCGCTCAAGACGCCGGTCGAAATTTCAGCTAAAACAAAGTTGTTTACGCATGAACCGAGCCGACGGAGGTATCAGTGACGGACAGGCAGGAACGGATTCGCCAGCGAGCACACGCGATCTGGGAACAGGCAGGCAGGCCCGACGGGGCGCATCAGCAGCATTGGGATCAGGCTACCGCCGAAATCGACGCAGAAATCGCCACGAAAGAGAAGACTGCCAGCCGGCCGAAGCCGACACCACGTCAGCCTAAGACGACGCCCGCCACCAAGGACGGAAGCAAACCCAAGGCGCGACCACGTAAAGCGTGAACTCGAGCGGATTTGATTCCAACGCTGGATCTCGCAGTTGGTTGAGCCCATCAACTTGGCGCACGTCGTTCCGTGATCGGCAGCGGAACCAGTCCTGACCGGTCCTGCTGCCGCAAGCCCACTTGCGATGGTAAGCCCGATTGGTGCGGGTAACTACTTACCGCAATTGTTGTCGTTGACAGTCGGTGAAATCGTCCCGGCAGGTTTGTTGGACGCATCGGGTTGAGCTCCTTGCGGGGTTGCAGGGCAGTTTTCATCCGCATTGGAGTTCATGGCACCTGTCGTACCCATCGTGCTGCTGGTCGTGCCAGGGTCAATACCGTTCGGCTTGGGCTGGACGACGATGCTCTTCTCGCTGCCAGGCGCGTTGTTGTCCGATCCGGCGTTCTGGGCCATCGCCGCGGTCGCCAGACCGGCTGCAAGTATGGAAGCTGTCAGGATTTTCATAAGCATGTTGATCTCCATCATTCGGCTATCATCATGTGGCGACTACAGAGAAAACAACCCGGGTGATGCAAAGGTTCCGGCAAAAATGACGCAGCAGGTGAAGCAAACCGGCGCAGCGCGGACTTCTCGGCCCATTGTTCTATTGCCGTGGGTCGGTTTGATGTTGTGGTTTGCAGATTAGGAATTCGCCTTCTTTGGCCGCCAACCGTCGCGACGTTCGTCTGTTGCGGCGGCCGTCAGCTGACTCTCGCATCGCTTCAATCGGTAGAGGTCATCCAGAAGTAAAACTTTCAGAAAATTTCACTACAAATTTCGCGCGGTTGTTTTTTGAAAATATACCATGGAGCCAGCGAGTTGATCGTCAAAGAAACCGATCATCTTCTTGCAAATTAGTAGGTATGCAACCGGCGACGTCGCGGGCTGTTCAGCGCAACTACAGCAAGGAGAGTGTTATGACCACCATAATCAAAACAATCACCGATGCGGTGGCAGGCAGCGCAGTTATTTTCATGCTCTCGATGCCCGTGAATGCCGCGGACGGAATTGCCGTTGGTGTTGGAACATCCGTCGGCGGCAACGGCGGCATCAAAGCCGGCCTCGGCGCGACGGTTGGCGGTCGCGGCGGCATCAACGCCGGTGCCGGCGCAACGGTTGGTGGCAGCGGCAGCATCAAGGCAGGCCTCGGTGCCTCGGTGGGCGGCAGCGGCGGCGTTAACACCGGTGCCGGCGCAACGATTGGCGGTTCCAGTGGCTTAGCCGCGGGCGCCGGCGCATCGGTCGGGGGCAGAAGCGGCATCAACGCCGGTGCCGGCGCGACGATCGGCGGTTCCAGCGGCATCGCGGCGGGCGCCGGGGTAGGTATCGGCAGCGGCGTTAACGCTGGCGCCGGGGTCACGGTCGGCAGTGGCATCAATGTCGGCGCCGGTGTCGGGATCGGTGGGGGAAGCAATCCGGGCAATCCGCCCAACCCGGGCAGCCCGTCCAATCCCAGCAATCCCAGCTTGCCCCAGGTCGTTGCCGACATGTCGGGCGACAAGTTGGCCAGAATGAAAAAGCGCTGCGTTGACGTGCTCAGCAGCGAAGGCACTTACGACAGCGATCTGCGCCAATTGTGCCTGCTTATCGCCCGCCGCTAAGGCGAATACATCAGATGAAATGTCGGACCGGGCCTAGAGGCTTCGTCCACCAAACCTCCAGCAGCCCAGAGCCCGCCATTGCGGCGGGCTTTTTGCCGGGGCACGTGGCGGCAGCATGGTGGGGCTCACAAGAGCACGCGCCTCAATGCGTTTGACGGCCAAGATCCGGCGAAGCGGACGCTCCGTCTTCCAGGGAATCCCAGCCCACTGCGGGGCTGCTTTGCGTTAGCTGAGGGCACGCAAATTCCGCCAGATCGGTTTCCGCGAAGCCGTCGAACTCGATAGCCGCCCCGTAGAGCTGGGCTGCTTGCATGACGAGCCATTCGATGTCTTCGCGCGCAACATTCTCGGCGAGGTTCTGCAGTCGCGCGGCTTCGGCGACAGCAGTCAGATTGATAGCAATCCCGGACCGCAATGTAGCCCGAACTCGGGAACTGACGTCTTCGTGCAGGCGAACCGAAAATCCGTAGCGCATGGAAAAACCTTCCCTTCAGGAGCGGTTTGTCCCTCGTGTTCTACCATGCGCCCAGGTTCCGTGATTGGCAAGCGAAATTCCTTAAAAACTATTTTATGTCAAATAGTTAGCGTATTTTGTTGATTACCCATTTGATGCTTGATCCGCTTCATCGGACTTCTGCATGACTCGCTCATCTGAAGGCCTTGACGCATTCTGCTCACGTACCTAATTCTACAGAAAATTAGGAACATACTAACTCAGCTGCATTTAGGCTGGTATGATTGGAGGCCGAGATGTCCGAACTGGAACGCCCGGAACGATTGCAGATCATGCTGACCGTCGATGAACTGGCGGCATTGGAGAACTGGCGCTTCGACAAGCACATGCCGAGCCGGTCGGCCGCTGTACGTGAGCTTTTGAGGCGAGGTCTCACAGCCGATGGTTTCCTGACGGCGGCGCATGGGACCAAGTCGCGCGACTTCGGCATTCTGCCGCATTCTGCAGATGGTGACGGGGCAGTCGAGGGGTCTTCCAGCAGCGAACAGTGACATCTCCAGCGACCCCGTTCGCCCGCCGCACCTCGCATGGCTTCATGGCCACTGGGTATCATCAAGTAGGTTGGTTTATCTGTGTGGCCCCTCCCGCTGTTGGTTGACAGAGCTGGCTTTGCAGATACATTGCACAGGATTATACAGGTGCAATGAACAGGTATGCTTATGGTCCGCCGCGTGGTTCCATCGTCTCCCGGCACGGGCAAGCCCGAACAGATCGCCACCGTTCTCGAACAGGAAATCCGCTCCGGTGTCCTCGGCTTCGGCGACCGGCTGCAAAGCGAGAACGAGCTCGTCCAGCGTTTCTCCGTCAGCCGCAACACCGTCCGTAAGGGCCTCGAGGAACTGTCCAGCCGCGGGCTGATCACCACGAAGGTCGGCATCGGCTCTTTCGTCACCTTCGATGGCAAGCCCGTTGATGACTCAATCGGTTGGTCGCGGGCGCTCGCCAACGCCGGCGCCAATGCCGAAACGCGGACACTGCGGCTCGAGGTGATCGAGGACCCCGATCTTGCCGCACTGCTTGGAATAGAAAATCCGTTCTTCATCGCTGTTGACCGGGTGCGCACCAATGCCAGCGACGGCCATGCTATCTCCATCGAGCGCAGCCGCCTGCCATTGTCACCCGAACTGGAGGACGTGCCGTTGCGTGGGCTGCGCGAAGGCTCGCTGCACCAGACGCTGCGCGGCGCCGGCCTCATTCCAGACCATGGCGAGGAATGGGTCGGCATCGAAATGCTCAACGCAGAGGACGCCGCCATCCTCGGCTGCCCGCAAGGCACGCCGTTCCTGCGCGGTCGTCGGTTGACGCGTGCGGCCGATGACCGGCCGATCGAATATGTGACCAGCCTGCTCAACCCGGCGCATTTTGCGCTGCACATGAGGTTCTGAGTGATGCTGGACGACGCCGGGAACATGACCGATCGGGCCATGGGAGCGCTTGTCGGCGGGGCACTGGGAGATGCGCTGGGCATGCCGACGCAGCTTTTGTCGCCGGCCCGGATTGGCGAACTCTACGGCCATGTCGAAGGCTTCATTTCTCCTTTCGCCGACCATCCGGTGTCGAAGGGACTCCCGGCCGGAACGATCACCGACGACACCGAACAGGCGCTTCTGCTTGGCCGCATCCTGGTCGAATCCGGTAACTCGTTCGACCATGCGCGGTGGGTCAACGCGCTGCTCGACTGGGAGCGCGACGTCAAAGCGCGCGGCAGCTACGACCTGCTGGGACCATCGACCAAACGCGCCATCGACGCCATCAAAAGTGGCGTGGCGCCGGAGGAAGCGGGGCGCGGCGGCGACACAAATGGTGCGGCCATGCGCATCGCGCCAGTCGGCATCATGATGCCGCCGGAGCCGCTGGAAGCGCTGGTCGCCAAAGTTGCCGAGACCTGCCGTGCGACGCACAACACCTCGATTGCCATTGCGTCCGCAGCTGCAGTTGCGGCCGCTGTCAGTTACGGCGTCGCCGGCGGCGATTGGCGCGCCGCTTCCGACAGCGCCATCGCCGCGGCAAGGCACGGGAAAACGCTCGGCCATTGGGTGACCGGCGGTGACATCGCCGCGCGCATTGGGTGGGCGCAGGAGCTCGTACGCGGCAAGCCGACGAAGGACGCGATCCGGCTGATCACCGAGCTGGTCGGCACAGGCGTCGCCAGTCAGGAATCCGTCCCTGCTGCATTCGCGGTGCTGGAAGTCGCCAGCGGTGATCCCTGGCAGGCGGCAGTCATCAGCGCCAATCTCGGTGGCGACACCGACACGATCGGCGCCATCGCGGCCGGCATGGCCGGTGCCTGCACCGGCCTTTCCCTATTGCCTCAGAACCGCATTGCTGGCCTCAAAGGTATCGACATGACGGAGGTCAGCGCGCTCGCCGCCGACCTTGTTGTGGCGCGGATGTCCAAGGGCCGTGTGGACAAGACCAGTAGCGGCAAGGATGCGGCGGCATGAAGGGGCGTCTCGTCCATGTCGGCAGCGCGGTGGTCGACTATGTCTACCGTATCGACGCCTTGCCGGCACCGGGCACGGAGAAGACCGCGTCTAGCTATGCGCAAGTTGCCGGTGGCGGCTTCAACATGATGGTCGCGGCTAGCCGCACCGGCATGAAGGTGGTGTTCGGCGGCCAGCTCGGCAGCGGACCCAATGGCGACTTCCTGCGCACGGCCTTAGCCGCTGAGGGGATCGAGATACTGACGCCGCCATCGCCGGTTCTGGACAGTGGCAATTGCGTCGCCATGATCTCGAGCGATGCCGAGCGTACCTTCGTCTCGTGGCCTGGTGCAGAGAGTTTGCTCAGCCCTGACATGATGGCGCTCATCTCGGTCGCACCGGGCGACTGGGTGTTCACCTCCGGCTATACGCTTAGCTATCCGGGAAGCCGAGAGGCGCTTGTCGACTGGATCGAGGTGCTGCCGGCGGAAATTCCTTTAGTCTTCGATCCGACGCCGATCATCTCAGACATTCCGCGCACCATTCTCGACCGGGTGCTGGCGCGCACGAGCTGGCTGAGCTGCAACGCCGCCGAAGCGGCTGAGATCGCCGGCACCGGCGATGTCGAGGCTATTGCTGCCCGGCTGCTGGCCAGCCACTGCCCCAACGCGGCAGGCGTGGTCGTCCGCGCTGGCGCAAAAGGCTGCTTCGTGCGGCTGGCCGACGGCACCGCCCAAGATGTGCCCGGGTTCAAGGTCGCGGCGGTAGACACCAACGGCGCCGGCGACACTCATATCGGCGCCTTCGTCAGCGCGCTGTCGCATGGCGTGTCGCCGTTCGAAGCGGCGCGTTACGCCAATGCGGCGGCGGCGCTCTCGGTCACCCGCCACGGCGGGTCGTCGGCGCCGAACGACCAGGAGATCCAGCGATTCCTCAGCCATGACGATCGACCGACGACCGTGCATGGCCGGAAGCAAGAGGCCCATTTCTGACAGCCTAATGGGATAACAAGCCCGCCAACCGGGTAATAATGAGAGGAACGAACATGCGCATGCCCAAACTGACTGCTTTTCTGACGGCAACCGCTGTCTTCGCTTCGGCCCTTACGCTGGCCGCCAGGGCCGACGAGGTGCACGTACTCAACTGGAAGGGCTATGGCGCCGACGAGCCCTGGGCCATAGCCGCCTTCGAAAAGGCAACCGGCAACAAGGTCGTCAACGACTTCTTCAATTCCGAACAGGAAATGCTGACCAAGCTCAGGACCAATCCCGGCCTTTACGATGTCGTCATGATCAATGCCGCCTTCAACGATCAGGCGATGGCGGAAAAGCTCATTCAGCCGATCGACACGTCCAAGCTGCCGAACTATGCCGACATCAGCAAGGACAAGGCCGGATCATCGATGCTCGTCCATGACGGCAAGGTCTATGGGGTGCCGTGGGTTTGGGGGCTGACGGCGCTCGCCATCAACGACAAGTCATTCGACAAGCCGCCGACCAGCATCGCCGAAATGTGGGATCCCGCCCACAAGGGCCGCGTTACCATCCGTGACGATGCCGTCGAGGCCGTGCAGTTCGGCGCCATCGCTACCGGCCAGAACATCAACGACGTCAAGGACATGGAGGCGGTCAAGGCGAAGCTGACCTCGCTGATGCCGCAGATCAAGACGTTCTGGAGCTCGGAGAACGACTGGAACCAGATGGTTGCCTCCAACCAGATCGACATCGGCACCTATTGGAGCGGCTCGGCCGACCGCGCCAAGACGCATTTCAAGCTGCCGGTCTCGCTGGTCATTCCCCAGGAGGGTGCCGTCGCCTGGCTTGACGCCTTTTCCATTCCGGCCGGTTCCAAGAACGTCGCCGGGGCGCAAGCCTTCATCAACTACATGATCGACCCGAAGTTCTATGTCGAATGGGTCACCAAGGTCGGCGCGCCGGTGTCGGCCAACACCAAGGCGGTCGAAGCGCTGCCAGAGGGTTCCTTCAACCGCAAGGTGATGGGCGACCCGGCAGTCGCCAAGCGCATCCAGTTCCAAGCGCCGATTACTGATGCGCAGCGCGAGACCTATCTGGCACTCTGGCAGCAGCTCAAGGTCGACGTGAAGTAACAGCAGAAGCCGCGATCAGCCGACCATCAATGTCGGCTGATCCTTCCTATCCTGGGAGAAGATGTCATGGCAGTACAGATCGCAGCCGCGTCGCGCAGCGGGCTGAGATCGGCCTTGCCGCTTCTGGCGCCTGCCTATCTCTGGCTGACGGTTGCAATTTTCCTGCCGCTCTCAGCCATGGTCTTCTTCTCCTTCATGACCGACCTGCCGCTGTCGGGAAAACCGTGGGCATTCACGCTCGAAAACTATGCCGCCTTCTTTTCACAAAGCCTTTACCTGACATTGCTGGTGGCCTCGCTGCGCCTCGGCCTCGAGGTGACGCTGTGGTGCATCGTCATCGGTTATCCCGCCGCTTACGTGCTGGCCAAGGTGCTGAAAGGCCGCAGCCGCGAGGCGATTTTCCTGCTCGTCATCCTGCCGTTCTGGTCGAACGGGCTGGTGCGCATCTTCTCGTGGGCGATGGTGCTGCGTGAAGGGGGCATTCTCGACACAGCGCTCAACGCCGTGCTGCCGTTCGAGATCAACATTGATCTCATGTATTCCTATCCGGCCGTCATCATCGGGCTGGTGCACTCCTACGTGCCTTACATGGTGCTGACCTGCTATCTGACCCTGCAGGCCATCGATGACTCGCTGATCGAGGCCGGGCGCTCGCTCGGCGCCTCGCGGCTGCAGGTGCTGAAGCGGGTCATGATTCCGCTGTCGATGCCGGGGCTAGTGGCGGGCGCAGTACTCATCTTCGTGCCGGTCGTTGGCTCGTTCATGGAACCGCGCATCCTCGGCGGCCGCACCGGCACCTTCTACGGCACTGTCATCGAGGACCAGTTCGTTGCCGTGTTCAACTGGCCGCTGGGTGCCGCACTGTCCTTTATCCTGCTGGCTGTGGTGCTGGTCATCCTGGCGGTTACTTCGCCGGTGCTGCGGAGGGCCGCTTAGTGGCGACGACCCGAATCCTGGAATGGCTCGGCCGGGTCTACATTCTGATGCTGCTCGCCTTCCTGTACCTGCCCATCATCATCATGGCGCTGATGTCATTCAACGTCTCGCCCTTTTACCAGCTGCCGTTCGAGTGGACGACGGAATGGTATGCCTCGCTCTGGCAGAACAATCAGCTGATCGCGGCCACGCGAAACAGCGTCGAGATCGCCGTCATCACTACCATCATCTGCACCGCGCTCGGCACCGCGGCGTCGCTAGGGCTCTATCGCTACGACTTCCGCGGTAAGAAATTCCTGCAGGCGCTACTGTTTCCGCCGATCGCCATACCGTGGCTGATCACTGGCACGGCGATGCTGATTTTCTTTTTCGGCGTTGGCATCGGCCGCGGGCTGCATGCCATCCTGCTCGGCCACGTGGCGTTGGCGCTGCCCTATGTCATCGTCGTCGTCTCGGCCCGGCTGCAGACATTTGCGCCGGAGCTGGAAGAGGCGGCGCGCTCGCTCGGCGCCAATCAATGGCAGGTGACGAACCGCGTCACGCTGCCCTGGATCATGCCGGGCGTCATTGCCGGCGGGCTGTTCGCCTTCGCCGTGTCCTTCGACCAGTTCGTCGTCTCCTACTTTCTGTCGACGCCCGGCCAAACGACGCTGCCGGTCGAAATCTACGCGGCGATCCGCAAGGGTTTCACGCCCGAGATCAATGCTGTCTCGACGATCATCATTGTTGTGTCGATGGCGCTGATGCTGCTGACGGCGCGCTTCTTCAAATTCGGCGGAGAGAAATAATGGCGGGCGTGCAGGTATCGAATGTGTCGCGCAGTTTTGGCGCGCACAAGGCGCTGGACGATGTCTCGATCGATTTCGCCGACGGCGGCTTCTACGCCCTGCTCGGTCCCTCCGGCAGCGGCAAGACCACGCTGCTGCGCCAGATCGCAGGCTTCGACTTTCCCGACTCTGGTCGCATCTCCATAGGCGGCGAAAGTGTTGAGCGGGTGCCGGTGGAGAAGCGGCGCATCGGCATGGTGTTCCAGAACTACGCGCTCTTTCCCAATATGAGCGTCTCCGACAATGTCGCCTTCGGACTGTCGGTGCGCGGCGAGCCCAAGGCGGTGATTGCCAGCGAGGTGCAGCGCGCACTCGACCTCGTGCAACTCGGCACGCTCGGTGGTCGCCGGCCGCACCAGCTCTCCGGCGGCCAGCGCCAACGGGTGGCGCTCGCTCGCGCGATCGTCACCACGCCGCGCGTGCTTCTCCTCGACGAGCCGCTCGGCGCGCTCGACAAGGCGCTGCGCGTGGACATGCAAATCGAATTGAAGCGTATTCAGCGCGAGATCGGCATCACCACGATCTTCGTCACCCACGACCAGGAAGAAGCGCTGACGATGAGCGACCGCATCGGCATTCTGCGCGATGGCAAGCTGGTGCAGGAAGGCCCTCCCGAGGAGATCTACGATCGGCCGAAGAGTGAGTTTGCCGCCACCTTCCTAGGCGACGCCAACATCCTTCGCGGCAACGCCACTGGTACGGGCATCCGGCTGCCTGACGGAACGGGGATTGCCGCAGGCGCGGGGGTTACGCTTGTCGCCGGCATGAAGGCGAGTTGCGCCGTGCGGCCTGAACGAATCCGCATCGCCACCAATGCCGGCGTTCCGGACGAAGCCCGTGCCAACATGCTCACGGGGCGGGTTTCCAAGCGCATCTTCGCCGGCAACAACAGCACGTATTTTGTCGATCGCGATGGCCAGACAATCAAGGTCATCGTGCAGAACACCGGCATCGAAAAGCTGGCGGAAGGACAAGAGGTGGTGCTGCGCTGGTCGTCGGAGAGTACGGTGCTGATCGACGCGAGCTAGCAGATCCAATCCTTCAGTCTTGCCAGGCGGTCCGCAATCGGGGAGCATGGTCGGGCAAAGTGTGAGCGGAATACTCGATGTCGCTTGAATTGAATGCGGGCGACCAGTCGATGCTGCATGGCGAGCAAGGCTCGGCAGCGGCTGCCGCCATGAAGATCCTGGTTGCCTTTTCGAAGGCGGTCGGCGCGCACAAATTGTTGGATATTGCCGGTGCGCATATCGACGGCTGCCTCTATCACGGCCAGGCCAGCCTCGATTTCGTCGAAAGGCTGATCGAGGGCGGCGGCCGCGTTCGGGTGCCGACGACGCTGAACGTAGGTTCGTTCGATCTGATCCATCCCGGATTGGTGAAGATGCCGGCCGCGGAAGAAGCGCCGGCGCGACGCCTGATGAATGCGCATCTGGAACTCGGCTGCCAGGCGACCTTCACCTGCGCACCCTATCAGACTCGGTTCCGGCCAAGGTTCGGCGAGCAGATCGCCTGGGGTGAATCCAACGCCATCGTCTTTGCCAATTCGGTGATCGGCGCGCGGACCAACCGCTATGGCGATTTCATCGATTTGTGCTGCGCAATGACCGGGCGCGCGCCGGCCTGGGGGCTGCATCTGAGTGAAAATCGACGAGGCCAGATCCTGTTTGAGCTGACCGACGCTGCTTTCGAGCCAAGCGACGCCCTGTTTGTCGGCGTCGGGCTGATCGTTGGGCACAGGGCTGGCGACCGCATCCCTGTCATATCGGGCCTGCCAAAGCCGCGCGACGAGGACCAACTGAAGGCGCTGGGGGCGGCGGCGGCAACGACGGGTGCGGTGGCGCTATTTCATGCCGTCGGCATCACGCCGGAGGCGAAAACGCTGGATGAGGCCTTGCACGGCCTGGTGCCGGAGGAAAAAATCCGGATCTCTCGGACCGACATCCACCATGCGCTGGTCAGGCTGTCGAGCGTCCCCGACGGCGTGCAGCTTGCAGCCGTGTCGTTAGGCACGCCGCATTTCTCCCATGAAGAGTGGATGCGCCTGTTGCCGCTGCTGCGCGAAGTTGCGCCGGGCAGGGGCGTCCCGATCTACGTCAACACAGGGCGTGCCACGCTGACGCGACTGCAGGACGAAGGCGCACTGGCCGGCATGGAAGAGTTCGGCCTCGTTCCGGTCACCGACACCTGCACCTATGTCACGTCGATCCTCGAGCGTCTCGATGGCGTGGTGATGACCAATTCGGGCAAATGGGCGCATTACGCACCTGGCAATATCGGTGTCTCGGTGGCCTTCGGTGACATGGAAGACTGCGTCCGCTCGGCTGCGGCCGGCCGCGTCGTGCGAGCCGCGCCATGAAGGCGCCGACCAGAACCGGTACATTCCACCTTTCCGGCTCGGCACAGGGCCCGGCGCTGGTGCTTTCGCAGGCGCTCAGCTTCTGGGGCGGGATCGACGTCGAAACGGGCGACATCATCGACTATTCGCATCCGGACCTGGGCGGCAATATCGCCGGCAAGATCCTGGTGATGCCGAGCGGGCGGGGGTCGTCGTCCTCGTCTTCGGTTCTGGCCGAAGCGATCCGCAGGGGCACGGCGCCGGCCGGCATTATCCTGGAGCGGCCGGACCCGATCCTTGCCGTTGGCGCCATCGTTGCCGAATTCCTCTACGACATCAGCATGCCGCTGGTCGTCTGCGACACATCAGGCATTGTCTCTGGCGACCGGATCGCCATCGGTCTGGGCGAACATGCGCAAGCGATGGTGAGCAAGCTCTAGCCGGCCATCAGTCCCGCCCCGCCGCCAATAGGCTGCCGCCAGTGTTTCGTTGCGGCCGAGCGCCAGTGTACCGCGCCAGTGTTCGCGCACCGTCCTGGCAGCAGCCGCTTCGGCCGCGAACCAGCCGAATGCCAAACCGGTCGGCCATGCGACCGACCGGATGGCGTGCGCCAGCCTGTCGTCAACGCCGGCCTGCACGCCATTTCTCGGCAGCCAGTGCAGTTCAATGCCGGTCGCGTTGTCGATGGCCTGCCGTTCGCCTTCGTCGGCGATCTCGACGAAAGCCACGCCGACTGCCCTTACCCGGCCGGCGCGCTCTTTTCTCAGAGGCACTTGCCCAGCCAAACAAAGTTGCCGGGCCGGCACAAACATTGGCACGATATTCTATCCCGCTAGCTTGACCGCGAACTGCCTCTCTGGCCTATAATTCTACTAAGTTCATAGACTAAAGTGAATTTGTAGCGGCCGTGGCATTCGCCCAAGCCTTACAAGGCGAGAATGCCGCAATGCCGGGCGCCCAAAGGGAGAGCATCGATGCCGAAAACTGAATCGAATCCTATCGACCTTGGAACCAGAGCTGCCGATTTCCTGCTGCCGGACGCCAGTGGCGTGCTGCACAAGCTTGCCGATTTCGATGCCAAGCAGGCGCTGTTAGTGGCTTTCATCTCAAATCGCTGCCCGTTCGTCTTGCTGATCCGCGAGCAATTCGCGGCGTTCGCCAGGGACTATGCCGACAAGGGGTTGCAGGTGGTGGCGATCAACGCCAACGACCATGAAGCACATCCCGAGGAGACGCTGGCCCGCATCGGCGAGCAGGCCGAAGAATTCGGCTATACCTTCCCCTATCTCAAGGACGCTTCGCAGCAGACGGCGAAAGCCTATGGCGCGGCTTGCACGCCCGATTTCTTCCTGTTCGGCGCCGACCGTCGGCTGGCCTATCACGGCCAGTTCGACGATTCCCGGCCAGGCAACGGCAGGCCGGTGACGGGGGTGGATCTGCGCGTCGCCGTCGACGCGGTGCTGAAGGGCGAAACGCCTGCCGCCGACCGGGTGCCGTCGATCGGCTGCAACATCAAGTGGAGCGCCGGCAACGAGCCGGTGTGGTTCTCCAGGGCGGCTTGAGCCGAACCTGCCGCCCTTAGCCCGCCGCCAACTCCCTTTCCGCGAGTGATCATGCCGAAGACCACGACAGCCATTCGATCCGCGCCCGAAAGGCTGCATCTTGCCGCCGATGTACTGGTGCTGGGAGGTGGCCCGTCAGCCGCCTGGGCGGCCATCGCAGCGGCTGAAAGCGGGGCGAGCGTGGTGCTGGCCGACAAGGGGTATCTCGGCACCAGCGGCGCCACGGCGCCCTCGAATACCGGAACGTGGTGCGTGCCGCCGGGCGACAACAGGCACGCGGTGGTCGAGCGACGCTGGCAGCGCACCGGCGAGCTCGCCGACCAGCGCTGGATGCTGCGCTGCGTCGATACCGCCTACCGCAATCTGCTGCAACTTTCCGAATGGGGCTATCCGTTTCCGAGCCAGGATGACGGGCGGCTCTACATCGCCAATCTGCGCGGACCGGATTATATGCGCTTCATGCGCCGCCGTGTGCTTTTGGCCGGCGTGACCGTGCTCGACCATCATCCGGCGCTCGAACTTCTGTCGGACGGCGATGCGGTCGTCGGTGCTGCCGGCGTCGGCCGCCAGGTCGAGCGCGACTGGCGGGTCGATGCCAAGGCGGTCGTGCTGGCGACCGGCGGCTGCGCCTTCCGCGAACGCATCCTCGGCTCGAGCGGGCTGACCGGTGACGGCTATCTGATGGCGGCGGAAGCCGGCGCCAGCCTGTCGGGCATGGAGTTCACCGGCAAGTACACGCTGGCACCGCATGGCTCGTCGCTGAACAAGGGCCTGCCGTTCCGCTGGGCGTCATTCCACCGCGAGGACGGTTCGCCGATCCTCGGCCCGACCGGTGAGCCGCTACGCAACGGCATCGGCGACCGCGAGGAGGAAGTGGCGCGTGCTCTGATCGAGGGGCCTGTCTATGCGCGGCTCGACCAGGCCGAGCTCGCGCTGCAAGGCTGGCTGCGCCAGGGCCAGCCGAACTGCTTCATGCCTTATGACCGCGCCGGTATCGACCCCTTCAACGATTTGTTCCGCGTTACGCTGCGCGCCGAAGGCACTGTGCGTGGTACTGGCGGCATCGACATCGTGTCCGACGACTGCGGCACCGGCGTGCCTGGTCTTTACGCCGCCGGCGACGCCGCCAGCCGCGAGATCATGACCGGCGCGGTTTCGGGTGGCGGCGCCGTCAATTCGTCCTGGGCTCTGGCCAGCGGCTGGTGGGCCGGCAAAGGCGCTTCGACCCATGCCAGACGCCGCGCCGGCAAGGCGTTCCGCAGCGAGGTCCAGCCGCTCGGCCAAGCCGGCCTGCGCCCGGCGGCTTCGCCGCGAGCCGATATCGCCACCAACGAGATCATCGAGACGGTGCGCGCGGAAGTCGTGCCGTTGGACAAGAATTTCTTCCGCACCAGTGCTGGTCTCGAAAAAAGCGGCGAGCGGCTGCAGAGCGTTTGGCGCGACGTGCGCGACCATCTGCAAGGCGAGGGGTTGGAGCGGATACGCACCCGCGAGGCGGCGTCGATCGCCGCTGCCGGGCGCTGGTCGGTCACTGCCGCGCTTCATCGCAGCGAGAGCCGCGGCATGCATCGCCGCACCGATCTTCCGAGCAAGAACCCGGCCTTTGCGCACCGGCTGGTGATCACCGGCGTCGATGATTTCCGCATCGCCGGAGCACCCGATCGGCTGGCGGAGTTGGCGTCATGATCGAGATCGTCTCGGCCACTCGCTGCGTCGAATGCGACATCTGCGTCAAGGTCTGCCCGGCGAATGTCTTCGACGCGACGGACGGCGTGCCGGCTATCGCGCGGCAGGAAGACTGCCAGACCTGCTTTCTCTGCGAAATCTACTGCCCGACCGATGCGCTCTATGTGGCCGAGTTCGCCGAAGGGCCGACTGGCATCAGCGAGATGGAGGTCGAAGCGCGCCATCTGTTCGGCAGCTATGCCCGCGCGCTCGGCTGGCAGCGCGGCAAGGCCGGCGGCTCTGAGTTCGACCCGACGCACCGCATCCGCGTGGCGCAGTGACAGAGAGACGACCGGAGTAGAGACATGGACCGCATCGTCGTCAGCAACATCAAGAAGACTTTTCAGCTCAAGCCGGGACAATTCGTTACCGTCGACGGCGAGGCGACCGACCGCGTTATCGTGCTAGACGGCGTCGATCTCGCCATCCGCACCGGCGAGTTCATCACCTTGGTCGGGCCGAGCGGCTCGGGCAAGTCGGTGCTGCTCGATATTATCGGCGGGCTGACGCAAGCGACCAGCGGCGGCGTCCAGCTCGACGGCAGGCGGATTACCCGACCCGACCCCAAGACCGGCTACGTGTTCCAGCAATATGCACTGTTTCCCTGGCGCACAGCGCTGGCCAACATCGAATATGCGCTGGAAGTGCGTGGCGTCGCCAAAGCCGAGCGCACCGCCACGGCCCGCCATCTGTTGTCGCTGTTCGGCCTCGCGGGCTTCGAGGATCGGTTTCCCAACCAGCTTTCAGGCGGCATGCAGCAGCGCGTGGCGATCGCCCGGGCGCTGGCCAGCAATCCCGAAGTGCTGCTGATGGACGAGCCGTTCGCCGCCCTCGACCAGCAGACCCGCGAAATCCTGCAAGGCGAACTGCTCAGGATCTGGGGCAAGATCAAGACGACGGTGATCTTCGTCACTCATTCGATAGACGAGGCGATTTTTCTGGCCGACCGGGTAGTGGTGATGACCGCGCGTCCGGGCACGGTGAAGGAGATCATCGATATCAACCTGCCGCGGCCGCGCGACGGCGACATCCGCGCAAGTGCTGCCTTCAACCATCACCGCGCCCGTGTCTGGGAGGCGCTGCGCGACGAAGTCAACAAGGCGCAGAAGGACTCGACGCTGTCGCCGGCGTTCAGCCACTGAGGAGTTAGGGCCATGGCCTATCTGACCGAAAAGTTAGCCCCGCCGGCGGCTTTCATCCGTTTGCCGGAGCCGGTGAGGCGATGGTAGCCGCCAGGGTTCCGGCACTCAAGGCCCGCAGCGCTACGCCCGCGGTCAGGCGCAAGCGAGGAGCAAGCTTCGGCACCTTCATCTATGGCCTTCCGCTGCTCGGTCTATTCTTCCTCGCCTGGGAAATCGCGCCGCGGCTCGGCTGGCTGAACCGCATCTTCTTCCCGCCGCTGAGCGAGGTGCTGGTCGCGTGGTGGGATCTGCTCGCCTCGGGCGTGCTGGTCGAGCATATCGGCATCAGCCTGCAGCGAGCGGCCATAGGCTTCGCGCTTGGCGTGGTCGTGGCCATCCCGCTCGGGCTTTTGATGGGGCGCTATTCGCTGTTCGAGAAGGTCTCCGACCTTTTGGTGCAGACACTGCGCAACACCTCGCAGTTCGCGCTGCTGCCAGTGTTCATCCTTCTGCTCGGTATCGGTGAGGAATCGAAGGTGGCGATCACCTTCTATTCCTCGGTGTTTTTCCTCCTCGTAAACACGATCAGCGGCGTTAAGTCGGTGGATCCGCTGCTGATCAAGGCGGCGCGCTCGATGGGCACGTCCGACTTCGACCTGTTCCGGAAAATCATCCTGCCGGCCAGTATTCCCTCTATCGTCGCCGGCGCGCGGCTCGGCGTGAAATCCTCGTTGTTCGCGGTGATCGGCGCCGAGATGCTGGCCGCCAAATCCGGCCTCGGCTTCCTCATCCAAAACTCGCAACTGATGATGGAAACGGCCGATATGTATGCCGGCATCCTGACCCTCACCGTCATCGGCCTTGCCGTCAACTACCTGCTCGTCGGGTTCGAGCGCTGGGCAACTGCCTGGAAGGGCCAGTCGGAAGCTTCGCCGATTTAAACAGGCAACCAATTCACGCCAATTGGAAAGGAATTCCAGGTGTCCAAGATCTTTTTCAGTGCCTTTCGCCGCTTGCTGCTCAAGAGCGTTCTTGTCGCGGCCGCCGGTCTCGCCATTGGCTTCGTCGCCCCTGGCTTCGCGCAAGACAAGCCCGATGTCATCCGCATCGGCAGCACAGCGCCGGGGCACCTCAAATTCATCCTCGCCCAGCAGGACGGCTGGTGGGAGAAGGCATTCGCCAAGGACGGCATCAAGGTCGAATTGGTGACCTTCAATGGCGGTTCCGAGGCGACCACAGCGCTGGCGACCGGGGCGATCGAGGTCGCCTATACCGGCAACAATCCAGCGCTGCGCGTCGCTGCCTCTGGAGCCGACGTCAAGCTGATCGGCCTATCGAGCTATGTGAAGGCTGGCGGCTCCTCCATCATCGTCAAGGCCGACTCGCCACTAAAGACATTGCAGGATCTCAGGGGCAAGAAGGTCGCATATCTCACCGGCACCGTACGGCATTCGAATTTCAGCAAGGCGCTGAACAGCGTCGGCCTGACGACGGGCGACGTCGAAGGGCTGAACCTACCCTTCGAGGCGTCAGGGCCGGCACTGCTGCGCGGTGACATCGATGCCATCGTCGAGACTGACTCGACGGCGGCCAAGCTGGTCGACACCGGAGAGGCCCGCGTTCTCTACGACACCAGCACCCATCCGGAATGGAACGTGCCGAACGTCATCTCCGTTAACGGCGCCTTCGCGGCGAAATACCCGGAACTGATCAAGCGGCTGCTGAAGGTCGATATCGAGATTTCGCGCTGGGCCGACGCCCACCCCGGTGAGACGATCAAGACCTTCGTCGAGGCAACCAAGTCGTCGGAAAAATCCGTGCGCAAGACGTACAGCCAGGGCCTGTTCTACCAGGACCCGAAGCTCACCGACGATGCGATCACCGCGCTCAAGGGCGAGGAGAAGTTCATGGCCGGCGCCGGGCTGCTGAAGGGGTCGATCGACTATGGCAAATGGGTCGACAAGAGCTTTGTCGACGGCGCTTATGCGGAAGTCGCCGCCGTCCAGTAGCGTTGCTTGACGATGTAGCGGGCTGCGCCAGTCGGCGCGGCCTTTCTCATCCCTAAAGGTTCCGTTCAGATCTCCGGGATGCTCTCCCTGAAGATCACCTGCAGCCGTGGCTGGTGCAGTTCGTAAGGCAACCCCCTGACCGCGTGCGTCAAGGTGTTGAGTGCCTCGCGGGCTTCGACGCGCGGGTTCTGGTCGATGACCGCGTCGAGCGTGCCGTCGAGCAGAAGCTCCTTGGTGCCTTCCGTCACCTCATGGCCGAGAAAGACCGTCGACAGCGCGCGCCCGCGCTCCTTGAGTGCGCGGGCGATGCCGGTGTTGCCGGCGCCGACATTGTAGATGGCGGCCAGGTCCGGGTGCCGATCCAGCAGGGCGGAGGCCTCCGAATAGGCTTTTTCGCGGTCATCGAGCATTTCGCGCATCTCGACGATCTGCAGATTGGGCGATTCTTCCGTCAGTATGTGGCGGAAGCCCATCTCGCGCTCTTCGTGGCCGCGATAGGAGAGCGAACCGGCGAACAGCGCGACCTTGCCCGGACGCCCGGCGCCCATGAAGCGGTTGAGCAGGTAGCCGGCGAGCCGGCCGGCGGCGCGGTTGTCGATGCCGATATAGGCAACCCTCGGCACATGCAGGATGTCGGAAGCGATGGTGACGACCTTGACGCCGCTGGCCGAAAGCGAGCGGATCGCCTCACGCACCGTTGGATGGTCGAGCGCGATCACACCGACGCCTTGAGTCTGCCCGTGCAGTTCCTGCAGCAGACGCGCAAGCCGGTCCGGATTGAAACCTTCGATGGTAGCGACGCGGACGTCGAGGTCCGGCCGCGCCTGCGCCTGCGCCTCAATCTGGCGGTGCAGCATCTTGATGAAGGAATTGGTGCCGGCTGGCAGGGCGAAATCGAGCCTTATGACCTCACTGCGCAGCGCGTTGAGCGAGCTCGGACTATTCGAATTTTCAGCGATATAGCCAAGCCGCTGTGCCGTTTCGAGCACGACCTCGCGGGTGCGCGCCCTGACCCCGGCGCGGTTGTTGAGCACACGGTCGACCGTGGCGGCGGAAACGCCGGCTTCCCGGGCTATGTCTGTCAGGGTGGACCGCACTGTCGATCACCTCATTCCAAAATGCACCAACGGCGCATCGAGATTACGCATTTCATGGGTCCGATGTCGCAGAGCGGCTTCATCGCCGCCCATGATTCTGATGGGAAATGATGTAACCGGCCTTGGCCGATGCGCAAGCCGCTGCGCTACACCAAAATGCCGAAGCGGACCAAAGCCGGGAGGTGGGCAGCCGGGCTCCCTCAAATTCAAGCACCGGCTTCAGTGTGAGAGCCTTCACAAACGCCATTCCTCCCCTCCCATGAGATGTTATGATGTATCTTGATTATTTATGATGTTGACAGCCTTCGTATAGTGCCGTCAATATCCATCATAGGGCCGTGGAGGAACAAGGCCCTGAGGGAGGAGTTCCAATGTCGAATTTGATCCGCGTGTCGCGGCGCCGTTTGCTGGCGTCCGGTGGAAAGGCGGCAGTCCTTGTTGCCGCCGCAGGTATTGCACCGAAATTCATTCGCCCGAGCCGTGCCTATGCGGCCGATGCCCTGGCGCCCGGCATGATCGGTGGCCCAACGGGCTTCGACGGCTCGGAGCGCTATCAGTATGGCGCCGATACGCCGGAGGGCCGCGCCATCGAGGCGGCCAAGGCGATGAAGGGCGCCGGCAAGGCGCCGGCCAAGATCGTACTTGGCCTGTCCGACGGCTCGATCGGCCAGCTAACCCAGCCGTTTCCGGCCGGCGCGCCGTCGATCAAGGATCTCTGGGAGAAGGAAACCGGCATTCCGCTAGAGATCGTCGGTGTGCCGAACGGCCAGGAATTCACCAAGACGATGCAGGACATCTCCACCAAGGGTGGGGCGTATGACATCTACGCGGTCGAATGGAACCGCCTTGGCGACCTCGCCGAAACCGGCGGCATCCTCAAGCTCGACGACTTCGTCGCGCAATACAAGCCGGAATGGGACGATCCCGAGCGCGGCTATGTCGACGGCGCCAAGGGCGTCTCGCTGCTCAATCAGTATCGCGGCTCGACCTATGGCGTGTCGCTGGATGGCGACTTTCAGACCTGGGTCTACCGTACCGATCTGTTCGGCGACGCAAACGAGAAGAAGGCCTTCTCCGACAAATACGGTTATGAACTGGCGGCGCCGAAGACCTGGAAGCAGCATGACGAGATCGCGGCCTTCTTCCAGCGCCCGGATAAGGGCTTGTTCGGCTCGACCGATCTGCGCAACCAGGGTTGGGGCTACACCAACTGGTATCAGCGTTATGTCTCAATGGCTTCGCCCAATCAGTTCTTGTTCGACGATACCGGCAAGCCGCTGATCAATTCGGAGCAAGGTATCGCGGCGACCAACGAGTACATTGCGTCGCTTTCGCATCATTCGCCGGATGCGATCTCCTGGGGCTGGCCGGAGCAGTACGGCAATTTCGCCAAGGGCGGTGCGGCCATGACCTGCGCCTTCTCCAATTTGCCGAAATTCCTCGACAATGCCGGCAACAAGGATTCAGCCGTCACCGGCAAGATCGGCTCGATGCTGCCACCCGGCCGCGAGATCGACGGCAAGCTGGTCAGCCGGTCGGTGCTGTGGCTCAATTTATCGGCGTCGGTGTCCTCGCAAGCCAAGAACCCGGAGGCCTGCTACCTGTTCCTGCAGTGGCTGGGTTCAAGCCGCATCTACGCCTGGATGACTGCCAATCCGGGCGGCTACTTCGATCCGTTCCGGCTATCGGATTTCTCGGATCCGCTGGTTCGCCAGACCTATCATGCTTACCACATGGACGTGGTGCGAGAGACGGTCGCCCGCACCGTGCCCACCATCAACTATCCCGGCGCCACCGCCTTCCACAATGCGCTGGACGAGAACCTCGTCGCCGCGCTGACCAAGGCCAAGACAGCCGAGCAGGCGATGGCCGACACCGAGGCCGAGTGGAAGAAGATTGCCCGCCGCACCGGCGAGGAGAAGCTTCTCGAGGCCATCAAAACCAACAAGGAGGCCTGGCCGACCGTCCTCGACCCGATCGCCTGATCCTTGCAGGATCTTACCAAGAAGGGGAGGAGCGGTCGCCCTTCCCCTCGGCAACGAAGGACCCAGCAAAGCCGCAAGATGAAGCGTTCAGTTCCTTTCGAGATATTCCGCTATGCCGCGATCTTTGCGGCGATGGCGGTGACGCTGGTGCCGATCCTGTGGATGGTGTCGATGGCGTTCAAGCCGATCGCCGAATGGTCGGCGACCGGCGCCGACCTGACATGGTGGCCGAAGAACCCGACACTCAGCAATTTCCGCTTCGTCTTCGGTGAATCGACCAACAATCTGATCGTCGCGCTCGACCGCACAGCTTTGAAGCCGATCCTGTCGTCGCTGCTGTCGGCCACATTCGGCACGGCAATCGCCATGTCGGCGGGCACAGCGGCGGCCTATGGGCTGTCGCGCTTCGGCTCGGGCCAGAACCTGCCGCTGGCACTGATCCAGCTTCGCCTGTTTCCGCCGATGGCGGTCATGACCCCGGTGATGATCATGTGGGCCTTCCTCAACTTCACCGACAGCTGGTGGGGGCTGTCGCTGATCTATGGCATCGTCACGCTGCCTTTCGCCTTCTGGCTGATGAAGACCTTCTTCGACGACATGCCGCGCGAGATCGAGGAGGCGGCACTGGTCGAGGGCTGTTCGCGGTGGCGCGTCTTTACCCGCATCACGCTGCCGATGATGCGCGCGCCGCTGGCCAGTGCCGCGCTGTTCGTCTTCATCCTCAACTGGTCGGACTATCTGATTGCATTGCTTCTGACGACGCGCGAATGGGTGACGGTCCCCGTCTACATGGCCTCGCTGTCCTCCTCGATGACCGGACAGCTTTACGGCGCCAAGGCAGCGCTCGGCCTGATCGCCGCCGTGCCGCCTGTCATCATGGGGATCGCCATCCAGCGCCACCTGGTTCGCGGGCTGACCTTCGGGGCGCTCAAGCAATGAGCGCGGTGACAGCCACGATTTCGGAGGGCGACATGCAGGCCTCTAAAGCGACGTCGGTGTTGCCGGACGAGGGCGCACGGCTCGGCTTCCGGCTGACCCTACCGGCGCAGATCCTGGTGCTGTTCATCGCCGTCTTCCCGTTGTTGATGCAGCTCTATATCAGCCTCACCGACTGGTCGCCGCTGTCGGGCACCGGCTGGTGGAACGCCTGGTCGATGTGGAACAGTTTCGCCAACTACACCGACCTTGCCGCCGATGCGCGCTTCTGGAGTGCGCTGAAGCGCACGGCCATCGTCATGATCGTCTGCGTGCCGGCGGAGTTCCTGCTCGGCCTCGCGCTCGCGACACTGTTTGCCGACGAGTTTCCCGGCAAGCGGATATTCTACTCGATCCTCTTGATGCCGATGATGGTGGTGCCGGCGGTGGCCGGCTATATGTTCTTCATGCTGTTTCAGTCAGGCGGACCGGTCAACGACATCCTGTCGGCGATCTCAGGCTCTCCCGTCACCATCGCCTGGCTGTCGGACCCGACGCTGGCGCTCATCGCGGTCATGGTCGCCGACATCTGGCAGTGGACACCGCTGATGTTCCTGATCCTGCTTGCCGGCCTGGTCGGCGTGCCCGAGGACCAGATCAAGGCGGCGACGCTGCTCGGCGCCAACCCGTGGCAGCGCTTCGTCACCATCGTGCTGCCGAAGATGAAGACGATCATCATCATCGCGCTGGCTATCAGGGTGATCGAGAACTTCAAGATCTTCGACACGCTTTATATCATGACAGGCGGCGGTCCCGGCGTCGCTACCGAAACCATCTCCGTCTACATCTACAAGCTCACCACTCAGGACCTGATCTGGGGCTATGTGGCGGCAATCGCGCTGGCCATACTGATCGTGCTGTCCATTGCCGCGGTGTTTGCCATGAAACGCATGGCCCGGGTGCGCGAGGTGGCGGCATGAGCACCATCCATCTGCAGAACCTGGTCAAGAAATTCGGCGACTTCACCGCGCTGAAGACGATGGACCTGGCCATTGCCGACGGCGAGTTCATGGCGCTGCTCGGGCCGTCTGGCTGCGGCAAGTCGACGACGATGAACATGATCGCCGGCATGGAAGAGCCGACCAGCGGCAAGATCCTGTTTGGCGAGCGCGACATGGCCGGCGTGCCGATGGGGCGGCGCGGCGTCGGCTTCGTCTTCCAGAACTATGCGATCTTCACTCATATGAGCGTGCGGCAGAACCTCGCCTACGGGCCGAAAATGCGCGGCGCACCCAAGGCCGAGATCGACCGCCGTGTCGGCGCCATTGCCGAGATGCTGCAGCTGACGCCGCTGCTCGACCGCAAGGCGGACAGGCTGTCGGTCAACATATTGCAGCGGGTGGCGATCGGCCGCTCGGCGATCATGGAGCCGGCGATCTTCCTGCTCGACGAGCCGCTTTCCAATGTCGATGCCGCCTTCCGGGCGGTGATGCGGACCGAACTGAAGCAGCTGCAGCGGCAGTTCCGGCAGACCATGGTCTATGTCACCCACGATCAGCTCGAAGCGATGACCATGGCCGATCGCATCGCGGTGATGGACCATGGCGTGCTGCAGCAGGTCGGCACGCCACTGGAAGTCTACAACAACCCGGCCAATGTCTTCGTCGCCCGCTTCATCGGCGCGCCGGGCATGAACCTGCTCAAGGGCAGGCCGGCGGAAAGCGACCGTGGCCTGGTCATCGATCTTGGCCCACTCGGGGCGACGCCGCCGCTGCCGGTCGAGATCGCCGATGCCGCACGCCGGATGCGCGGCGAGGTGTTTTATGGCTTTCGACCGGAGCAGGTGACGCTGACTGAAGGCGGCCGTGGCCTCTCCATGCCGGTGAGTTTCGTCGAGCGGATCGGCGCGCGCACCATCATCCATCTTGGCGAGGGCGAGACTGCGGTGAAGGCGGTGTTCGACAATGATGTCGGGCTGGCGATCGGGCAGACAGCCGTCGTCGCGCCTGCGGCGGAGGCGGTGCGCGTCTTCGACGCCGCCGCTGGCGTTGCGTTGAGAGCAGCTTGAGATGGCCGATATCGTCTTTCGCAATGTCACAAAGCGCTACGGCAACACGCTGGCCGTCGACGATGCGTCGTTTGCGGTGAACGACAACGAGTTCTTCTGCTTCTTCGGGCCGCCGCTGTCTGGCAAGTCGACGATACTACGCCTGGTACTCGGCCTGGAAACGCCCGACATGGGCGAGGTCCTGATTGGCGGCAAGCCGGTCAACACGGTGTCGCCGGCGGAGCGCAATGTCGCCATGGTGTTCCAGAACCTGGCGCTGTTTCCGCATATGAGCGCGCGCGACAACATCCGCTTTCCGCTGGTCGAACGCCGGGTCGCCGAAGCCGAGATCGAAAAACGCGTCGCCGATGTCGCGGCTAAGCTGCATATCGGCCATATCCTGCACAAGCCGCCGGCGCAGCTTTCAGGCGGCGAGCGGCAGCGTGTCGCGATCGCCCGTGCGCTGGTGCGTGATCCCGTCGCGTATCTTATGGATGATCCAATCTCGGCGCTCGACGCCAGGCTGCGCGAGGAGACGCGCGTCGAGCTGAAGCGCATCCAGCGCGAGCTCGGCAAGACGCTGATCTATGTCACGCACGACCAGGAAGAGGCGATGTCGGTCGCCGACCGCATGGCCATACTGGAGAGCGGCAAGATCAGGCAGATCGGCGCGCCTGCCGAGATCTATGACCGGCCGGCCAGCACCTATGTAGCGCGGCTGCTCGGCTCGCCGATGATGAATATATTGAAATCGGTGCACGGCGCTGAAGGCGTGGAGGCGGCGGAAGGCACGATCCGCATCGCGGATACCGGCGCCCCGGCCGATGCCGTGGAAATTGGACTCAGGCCGGAAGACATCAAGGTTAGGGCCTGGGCGGAGGGGGGCGCGGGCCGCCCGGCGCGAGTGTTCGAGGTCGAGCCGCTCGGCGGCTACACCGTTGTGACGCTCGCCGCCGGGCAGGCGCGTCTGCGGGCGCTGTTGCGCGGCCAGCCGGACATCAGGCCGGACGCGATGGTGGCGATATCCTGCGAGCCGGGCAGGGTGCACTATTTCGGGCAAAGCGGGGGAGCGCTGGCAAGATGACGGCGGCTGCAAGGAACGAGCTTCGGGAGGAACATATGGCAAGCGAAGAAATAGCGGGCAACGGCTTCGAGCCGGACGTTAAAGTCCGCACCAGGGAATACAGGATCGGCTGCGTCGGCGCTGGCATGATCATGGCCGAATGTCACCTTGCCGCCTACAAGGAAGCCGGTTTCCCGGTGGTGGCGATTGCCTCGCGGACCAAGGCCAGCGCCGAGAAGGTCGCCAAACGCTGGGATATCCCGACCGTCCACGACACGCCGGAACAGCTCATCGAGGACAAGAACGTCGAGATCATCGATCTTGCCTTTCCGCCCGACCAGCAGCCGGCGCTGATCCGCCATGCGCTGAAGCAGGCACATATCAGGGCGATCCTGGCGCAGAAGCCATTGGCGCTGTCCCTCGATGAAGCCGTCAAGCTTCGCGACGAGGCGGCCAACGCAGGCAAGATCCTCTCGGTCAACCAGAACATGCGCTACGACCAGTCGATGCGCGTCTTGAAGCAGATCATCGACAGCGGCGCGCTCGGCGACGTCGTCTTCGCCCAGATCGACATGCATGCGATCCCGCACTGGCAGAGCTTCCTTGAGGACTATGACCGGCTGACGCTCGCCAATATGAGCGTCCACCATCTCGACGTACTGCGCTTCCTGTTCGGCGATCCCCTGGAGATCACCACCCTGACCCGCAAGGACCCGCGCACCCGCTTCGACCATTCGGACGGCATCACCGTGTCGACGATCAAGTTCCCGTCCGGCGTGCTCGCCGTATCGCTGGAGGATGTCTGGTCCGGTCCGCGCCAGGAGGGCTACAAGGACGACCAGCACATCAACTGGCGCGTAGACGGCACCAAGGGCGTCGCCAAGGGCACCATCGGCTGGCCGACTGGCGCTGCCTCGACGCTGACCTATGCGTCGACCGAGACCACCGGCGGTGAATGGGTGACGCCAAGCTGGGACACGATGTGGTTCCCGCATGCTTTCATCGGCGTCATGGAGCAGCTCCAGCACGCGGTCAAGACGGGCGAGCCGCCGGCGCTGTCCGTCGCCGACAACGTCAAGACCATGGCGCTGGTTGAAGCGGGCTACCGCTCGATCGACAAGGGCCGGACAGTCAAACTTTCCGAAATATCAACTGACTGAATCACTTACAGGGAGGACTTCACATCATGATGCAGGCAGGTATTTTCACGGGTTATTTCCCGTATGGCCTCAAGGAAACCGCGCAGAAGATCCGTGCGCTCGATTTCAACACCGTGCAGCTTGACCTGCATTTCAGGGACATCGAACTGTCCGCCGGGCAGATCACCAGGGACAAGGCCAAGACCGTCCGCGATACGTTCCGCGACCACAATCTGCCGATCTGCTGCGTATCGGGCTACACCAACATCATCCATCCGGACCTGGGCGAGCGCGAGAGGCGCGTCGGCTATCTGAAGGAGATCATCCGCAACGCACGCCATTTCGGCACCCCTTACGTGATCTCGGAAACCGGTACCTACAACACCGAGTCCGACTGGGTGCATCACCCGAAGAACAAGACCGAGGAAGGTTTCGAGGAATGCCGCAAGGTCATCGCCGACCTTGCCCAGACCGCCTATGACCACGGCGCGGTCTTCCTGCTCGAAACCTATGTCAACAATGTCGTCGGCTCGGTCGAAGAGACGGTGAGGATGTTCGCGCAGGTCGACCACCCGGGCCTCGGCCTGTTGATGGACCCGACCAACTATTTCGAAACTCACAACATCGACAGGATGGACCAGATCCTGAACCAGGTGTTCGACACGCTGACGGACAAGATCAAGATAGCCCACGCCAAGGACGTCAAGCGTTCCGGCGGCGACAAGTCGGAGAAGCACGCCGACATCGGTGACGAGGACGCGCTGGAGAGCCACACTTTCCGCGGCGTCGGCGAGATCGAGCTGCCGGCGCCCGGCCTCGGTTCGCTGAATTACGACCTCTATCTCAAGCGGCTGGCCGAAAAGCACCCGAACATCCCGGTCATCATCGAGCATCTTTCGGAAGACGACGTGCCGCGTGCCAAGAAATTCCTCGATGGGAAATTCCGCGCCAACGGACTGTGATGGCGCGGTTCGGCTACGAAACAAGGGAGGAAGAGAAATGTTGAAATTCGCGTTGAAAATCGCGGCCGCGGCGACCGTTCTCGCCGGTGTGGCGCTGGGTACGCCGGCGCTGGCGCAGGACGCTCAGAAGACGTTCTACCTGTTGTCGCATGGCGGCCCGTCGGATGCCTTCTGGATCGACTGGAATGCCGGCGCGACCAAGGCCTGCGACCAGCTCAAGGTGACCTGCAAGATCTCGTTCAGCGGTGGCGACATGGCGGCGCAGAAGGAGGCCTTCAACTCGGCACTTGCCGCTAAGCCGGACGGCATTGCCACCACCTCGGCGCAGCCCGGCCTGTGGACCGAGGAGGTCAAGGCAGCGAAGGCGGCCGGCATCCCGATCGTGTTCTTCAATACCGACGATCCGGCAACCGGCCGGCAAGCCTATGTCGGCGCCGATCTCAAGGAAGCCGGTGTCATCTGGGCGAAATATCTGGTCGACCACAAGATGGTGAAGCAGGGCGACAAGGTGTTCCTGCCGGTCGAAGTGCCGGGCGCCAGCTACCAGCAGCTCGAGACCGAAGGCATTGCCAGCGTCTTCGATCCGCTCGGCATCAAATATGACGTGGTCGATTGCGGCACCGATCCGGCCGGCATCATCGCCAAGATGACCGACTACATGGTGGCCAACAACCCGCCGGCGATCATCGCGCTCGGCGATTCCGTTGCGGCCAGCGTCAAACGGGTGTTCGACGGCGCCGGCGTGCCGGCCGGCAAGATCCCGGTCGTCGGCTGGGGCAATTCGAAGGAAACGGCCGAGTCAGTGAAGTCTGGGTTCATCAACGCGGCTGCCTGGCAGTTCCCGTCAGCGCAGGGCTTCATGCCGGTGGCGCTGCTCGGGTTGGCCGCCGCTGGCGAACCGATCGGCTACGACATCCACACGTTCAGCCTCTACGACGCCTCGAGCGTCGAACCGATCCTGAAACTCTACAACAAGTGATTGGAACTGACGCTCGCCGCGCAGGCGGCGGGCGTCACCCTGAGATATGGTCCAAGCAGTCATGACTATTGCCGCAGAAGAGGAATTGCCTCGTGCCAAACGCAGGTCGAGCCTGATGCGCTCGCCGCAGTTCTCTTCGCTCGTCATCCTGATCGTCCTGCTTGCGGTGTTCGCGATCGCCGACGCGAATTTCCTGTCGCCGCTCAACATCTCCAACATGATGGCGTTCCTGCCCGAGCTCGGCATCATCGCGCTCGGCATGACACTGCTTTTGACGGCGGGCGAGTTCGACCTTTCGGTCGGTGCCGTATTCGGGCTGGCGCCGGTCGTGGTCATGCTGCTGGTGCAGAACGGCGGGGTTGATATTGGCGTGGCGTTGCTGGCCGGCCTGCTGCTCTGCATAGCGATCGGTGCGATCAACGGGCTGATCGTCACCAAGATCGGCATCTCGTCTTTCCTGGTGACGCTGTCGATGCTGCTGGTGGTGCGTGGGGCAGCGCTTTACATCACCCAAGGGTTTCCGCTGAAATCCTGGGACCAGCCAGGCTTCTTCGTGACGCTGCTGGCCGGCAGCTTCAATATCGGAACGTTCCGTTTCTATACCTCGCTGTGGTGGTTCATCGGCCTTTCGCTATTGGCGATCTATGTGCTGCGCTACGCCAAGCTCGGCAACTGGATCAGCGCTATCGGCTCGAACCGTAACGCTGCCGTGGCGCGCGGTGTGCCGGCCGATGTGGTCAAGATCTGGCTGTTCATCCTGACCTCGGTGCTGGCCGGTCTCGCCGGCATGATCAGCGCCTTCCGCATCTCTGCTGCCTCGCCGGTGGCCGGCACCGGCTACGAGCTCGAAGTGATCGCCATGGTGGTGGTCGGCGGCACCGCGCTGACCGGTGGGCGAGGCACCATTTTGGGCACCATCGTCGGTGCGCTGATGCTGCGCAGCATCCGCAACGGCATCGTGCTGATCGGCGTGCCCGGGCTCGCCTACAACATCTTCGTCGGCGTCATCATACTTGCCATGCTCATCCTGCACGCTTTGCTGCAGAAGAACGCCGCCAGGAGCTGACCATGGAAGTGCTTCGGCTGCAGAACCTGCAAAAGTCCTTCGGCAGCGTCCGCGCCCTGAAGAGCGCCTCCTTCACGCTCAACGAGGGCGAAGTGGTGGCCTTGCTCGGCGACAACGGCGCCGGCAAATCGACATTGATCAAAGCGATCTCCGGGGTCTTTCCCGTCGATCGCGGCGACATCTATGTGCGCGGCCAGAAGGTCTCCATCCGCTCGACGCGAGATGCGATGGATCTCGGCATCGAGACCATCCACCAGGATACCTCGCTGGCACCGGACCTCAGCATCGCGCGCAATCTTTTCCTCGGCCGCGAGCCGGTCAACCTCAAATGGCTTGGCGTGTTCGCGCCGCTCGATCTCGCCCAATTGCGCGATGCTGCCTCGGCACTTTTGAAGCGCGTCGGCATCTCGAAGAAGCTCGACGCCGATGCGCTGGTCAGCACGCTGTCGGGCGGCGAACGCCAGTCGATCGCGATTTCGCGCGCCATGCAATTTGCCGCCAAGGTCATAATCCTCGACGAGCCGACCAACAATCTCGGCGTCGAGGAAACGCACGGCGTGCTGCGCTTCGTCAAGGAGGTGCGCGATGCCGGTCACTCGGTGCTTTTGATCACCCACAACATCCATCACGTATTCCAGGTCGCCGACCGCATCATCGTTATGCGCCGCGGCGAGATCGTCGCCGAGCAGACGGTCGCCGATACCGATCTGCTGACCGTGGAAAGCATCATCACCGGCGCCGACATGTCGGCCCTGCTCAAGGAGACGAGAGCGAAGTGAAGGACAGGAGCAAAGTGAAGGAACTGGCCGTCACATGGTAGAGCTCTACGGCAAGACGCTGTCGCGCCGGCAGGTCTCGGAGCGCTCCGGCATGTTGTCGCAATTCGCCGGCGTGCGGCTGATGACGCTTGGCGACGGGGTCGAGCGCGGCATCCGCATGCTCGAATTCCGCACCGGCTCCGGCCTGCGCTTCACCGCGCTGGTCGACCGGGCGCTCGATATCGCCGATTGCGATTTCAAGGGCCAGGCGATCGGCTGGCATTCGCCGAGCGGCTTTCGCCATCCCGGCCTGCACGAATACGAAGGCGAGGAGGGATTGGCCTGGGCGCGGTCGTTTTCCGGTCTTCTGCTGACCTGCGGCCTCGACCATATATTGTTCATGAACGAGGTACCCGCCGACACCTACAACTACCCGCCGAAGAAGACGGTGCGCCATTCGCTACATGGCCGCATCAGCACCATCCCGGCGCGGCTGACCGGCTACGGCGAGACCTGGGACGGCGACCGCTGCGTATTGTGGGCCGAAGGCATCGTCCAGCAATCGACCGTATTCGGCGAGGATCTGCATCTGCTGCGGCGGATCGAGGCCGATGTCGGCAGCAACGAGATCCGGCTTTCGGACCGTGTCGTCAATCACGGTTTCAACCGGACGCCGCATATGTATTTCTACCACATCAATGTCAGCCATCCGGTGCTCGACGAGGGTTCGCGCTACCTGGCGCCGATCCGCGACGTCGTCTGGGCCGGGCATGCCGGCGAGCGCTATGAAGCGCAGAAGGTCGGCTACCGCACGGTGCCGGCGCCGCAACCGGGATTCACGGAACAGGTCTGGCAGCACGAGCTCGGCGCCGACAGCACCGGCGAAGTCCCTGTGGCGGTGGTCAACGACAGTCTCGGTCTCGGCTTCGAGGTGATCACGCGCAAGGGCCAGTTGCCCTGCGCCTATCAATGGCAGAATTTCCAGGCCGGGCAGTACGCGCTTGGGATCGAGCCGTCGACGCATCATGTGCTTGGCAATCTGGCGGCGCGCGAACGCGGCGAGATGATCTGGCTGGAGCATGGCGAGAGCCGCTCCTACAATGCCGTTTTCCGGGTTCTCGACGGCGCTGGCGAGATCGCCGCCGCCGAAAGCCGGATCGCGGCGATTGCCAGACAGCCGCGAGAGGACTACCCGCGGCCGTCGGGCCATTTTCCTGTTCTTGGAGGCAGGTCGTGATAATGGCGAAGAGGATACGGGACACCAGTTGGGAGGCTGGCTCAGGCCGGAGCGGGGAGGGCTCGCGGTCGAGCTGGAATTGGAGGTCACAATGGCTGGCACGGTAAAGCGCGATTACAGCCTGGTCGGCGAGAGCACGCGCAGGGCGATCGAGACGGGACTGGCCTCAGCGGAGTGGTACCACACGGATGTCCCCCGCAAGGCGATCAAGGAGTTGATGCAGCGCTCAGACGGTCCGGCGATCCGCGACACGATCATCTGGATCGTCGCCATCCTCGGCTCCGCCGCCGGCGCCGTCTACTTCTGGGGCACCTGGTGGTGCGTGCCGTTCTTCTTCGTCTACGGCGTGCTCTACGGCTCGTCCAGCGACTCGCGCTGGCACGAATGCGGCCACGGCACGGCCTTCCGCACGCGCTGGATGAGCGATGTCGTCTATCAGATCGCCAGCTTCATGCTGATGCGCAATCCGGTGACCTGGCGCTGGAGCCATGCCCGGCACCATACAGACACCATCATCGTCGGCCGCGACGCCGAGATCGCCGTGATGCGCCCGCCGGATCTTTTGCGTGCCGCGCTGGCCTTCACCGGTATCCTCGATTTCCGCTATTCGCTTCCGGCGCTGGTACGCCAGGCGTTCGGTAAGCTGACGCCCGACGAGAAAAGCTACGTTCCCGAGATGGAACAGCACAAGGCCGTCATCGCGGCGCGCTGGCATATCGCCATCTACATCGCGACGGTCGCGCTCGCCGTTTTCATGCGGTCGTGGATACCGGTGGTGCTCATCGGCGTGCCGCGCCTCTACGGCACCTGGCACATGGTGCTGACCGGCCTGCTGCAACATATCGGCCTGGCCGACAATGTCGTCGACCACCGGCTCAACACCAGGACCGTGTACATGAACCCAATCAGCCGGTTCATCTACTGGAACATGAACTACCACGTCGAGCATCACATGTTTCCGATGGTGCCTTACCACGCGCTGCCCAGGCTGCATGAACTGATCAAGCACGATCTGCCGGAGCCGAATCCATCGATGTGGCATGCCTATCGCGAGGTCTGGCCTGTCCTGCTCAGGCAGCTCAAATACGAGGATTATTTCCTCAAGCGCGAACTGCCACCAACGGCGAGGCCCTATCGTGGCGAGTTCCACGAAGTGAACATGTCGGCGGCGGCTGAGTAGGTACTGCGCATCAGCGCAACGCAGAAATTTCAGGAGAGATAGAAATGGCCGATTGGGTCGAAGCGTGCGCCGTGGACGATGTCGAAGAGGAAGATGTCATCCGCTTCGACCATGGCGGCCGCACCTTCGCTATCTACCGTTCGCCGGACGATGAATTCTTCGCCACCGATGGGTTTTGTACGCATGAGAAGGCGCATCTGGCCGATGGGCTTGTGATGGACGACATCATCGAATGCCCAAAGCACAATGGCCGCTTCAATTACAAGACCGGCCAGGCCAAAGGGGCTCCCGTCTGTGTCAATCTGCAGACCTATCCGGTCAAGGTGGAAGCTGGCAAGGTGATGATCCAGATCGCCTGACCGGCCTTCTGTCACGTAGCAAAGGGGACCAAAATCCATGAGCCGGAAAAGACCGACCGTCGCAGACCTGCGCGCCATGAAGGGCAAGCGGCAGCTGACCATGCTGCGCGTGCTGACGATGGACGAGGCCGAGGCCGCCGAACGCGCCGGCGTCGATATCGTCTCGGTGCCGCCGGAGCTGGTGCTCAATCCGCAATACCGCGATGCGGCACCCAGCCTGTTTACCATGCCGGGTGAGAATTTCTTCGAGATCGGCACCGCCGATGATTTCGTCCGCTGGGCGTTCCGGCTCTACAAGGCCAGTGCCGATGCGGTCTATTGCAGCGCCGGCTACGCCACCATCAAGCGGATGGCCGACGACGCCATTCCGGTGATCGGCCATGTCGGCCTCATCCCGTCACGTGCCACCTGGACAGGCGGATTCAAGGCCGTCGGCAAGACCGCCGACACCGCCATGCAGGTGTTCGAGGCGGTGAAGCAACTGGAGGCCGCCGGCGCGATCGGCGCCGAGATCGAGGTGGTGCCGGTCGAGGTGGCCAAGGCGATTTCGGAACGCACGTCGCTGATTATGTTGTCGATGGGAGCGGGCACCGGCTGCGATGCGCAATATCTGTTCGCCGACGACATTCTTGGCCAGAACCGTGGCCACATGCCTCGCCATTCCAAGGTCTATCGCAATTTCGCCGCCGAATACGATCGGCTGCAGGCCGAACGCATCGCCGCCTTTTCCGAATATGTCGCCGATGTAAACAGCCTGGCCTATCCCGAAGAGAGGCACGTCGTGCACATGGACCCGGACCAGCTCAGCCTGTTCCTGGAGAAGATCGAAGCCGCATGAGACGCGCCGGCTGCGGCGCGAAGCGCCATGGCGGATCGTGAAAGGCCGGTTCGGCGGCAGGGCCAGGTCATCGCATAGTCGGCTGCGGTGCCACAAGAAAGTTTGTTGGTCCATGTCTGGACGGCACCGGCCAAATGCTGTTGAAACCGGTGCGTCATCGGTTTGCCAGACAATTGTGCGGTTACCGATGGAGCGGGTGAAAATTCCCTTCGGATAGTTCTGCGCATGACCGCCATTCCCGAAAACGAAGCCTTGCCCGAAACCGCGACGGCGGCGCGGCAAGCCCGGCGGGTGGCGCTGATCGTCGCCGTCGCCTTCTTCATGCAGCTTCTGGATTCGACGATCATCTCGACCTCGCTGCCGCAGATGGGAGAATCTTTCGGCGTGCCGGCGGTGGCGATGAGCATCGGCATCACCGTTTATATGCTGACCATGGCGGTGTTCGTGCCGCTGTCCGGCTGGCTCGCAGACCGCTTTGGCGCGCGCAACATCTTCCTCGTGGCGATTGCCCTGTTTACTTTGGCCTCGCTCGTTTGCGGCATCTCGCAGAACCTGGCCGAGTTCGTTGCCGCGCGTGCGGTGCAGGGCCTGGGCAGCGCGCTAATGACGCCGGTCGGCCGCATCCTGGTGCTGCGCAATGCGCCGAAATCCGAGCTTCTCAACGCCACGGCGCTGATCACCTGGCCGGCGCTGTTTGCGCCGGTGGTCGGGCCGGTGCTTGGCGGCTTCATCACCACTTATCTCTCCTGGCACTGGAATTTCTTCATCAACATTCCGCTGGGGGTTGCCGGTTTGGCGTTGGTCGCTCGCTTCATTCCCGGCGACCGCGATGCCGGGGCCAAGCCGCTCGACTGGCCGGGCTTCCTGCTGACCTCGGTCGGGCTTGCCTGCCTGCTCTACGGCCTCGAGCGTATCGCGCATCCGCAAGACGGTGTGTTGCCGACCATGGCATTGCTCGGCACGGGCGTTTTGGTCGGCTGGCTGGCGGTGCGGCATCTGCGACGCACCAACCATCCGCTGCTCGATCTCACAGCTTTCAAGGTGCAGACATTTGCCATCTCGACGCTGTCGGCCGGCACGATTTTCCGCATCGCCATCAACGCCACGCCATTCCTGCTGCCGCTTTTGTTCCAGGTCGGCTTCGGCCTGAGCCCGGTCGATGCGGGCATGATGATCCTGGCCTATTTCCTCGGCAATCTCGGCATGAAGGCGGTGACGACGCCGACGCTGAGGCGCTTCGGCTTCCGTTCGGTGCTGATCGTCAACGGGGTGATCGCTTCCTTGTCGATCATGGCCTGCGCGGCGCTTTCGCCGCAGACGCCGCAAGCGTTGGTGGTGGTGCTGATGCTGATCGCCGGCCTTTCGCGCTCGATGCAGTTCACCGCGCTGAACACGCTGGCCTTCGCCGATGTGGCCTCACAGCAGCGCAGCTCGGCGGCGACGTTGTCCAGCATGCTGCAGCAGGTGGCGATGCTGTTCGGCGTGGCGGTTGCGGCGGCACTGCTCAACCTGTCGCAGATCGCCAGAGGCGCGGAAGCGCTCGATCTCGTCGACTTCCGCCTTGCCTTCCTGGTGATCGGCGCAATCGGTCTCGTCGCCTCGTGCCGCTTTCTGGCGTTGCCGAACGCTGCCGGCGCCGAGGTCTCGGGCCATGTTTTGCGGATTTGACGCAGGAACTCCGCGGCGAGCGAAGACATAAATTTCTGCCGGCTCCGCTCGTCCTGGAACAAACTTTTGCCAGCGGTTCGACCGGCGCAATCAGTTGCAAAAGTGCTTGAGTTCCAGGCATTGCGCCAATCTCGCCAGTCGGTGCGTCCAACCGCAGAATTTCCTCGCAAGCCGGCCCGCAATGCGCGGATTCATTTGACGAATTGGTCTTGAGCCGATTAGCTTTCGTTCCGATGGCCGCAGAGGGAGCAGGGCGTAGCCATCGCGGGTGAAAGCGGGCAATGAACGCGACCGGCTGGCTAAACTGGAGAAGCCTGAACCAGGAGGGCATTGTCTTTGCCATCGCGGTTGTGCTGTTCATCGCCGCCGCCATCGGACTGCCCGGGTTTATCAACTCGAACAATCTCGTTGCCATCGTGCGCTCGGTCTCGGTGCTGGGCATATTGGCGCTCGGCATGGCGGTCGTCATAATCGGCAGGGGCATCGACCTGTCGGCGGTGGCGATCATGGCGATGTCGGTCGCCTGGTATCTGCAACTGCTGAATTCGGGGACATCCGACGGGCTGGCCTTCGCCTACGTGCTCGCCGGCGTTCTCGCCATCGGGCTGTTGAACGGAATCCTGGTCGCCTACGCCGAGGTTCCGGCGATCTTCGTGACGCTGGCGACTGCGTCCTTTGTCTTCGGCTATGTGCGTTCACAACTGATCACGCAGGACGCGGTGCCGGTGCCGCCCGGCCATTGGGTAGAGCTGCTTGGCGGGCTGCGCTTCCTCGACATCCCGGTCGAGGTTTTTGTCTTCGCCGGGCTGGCTTTCGCCTTCTTCCTGTTCCTGCGCTACACCAAATGGGGCCGCTACGTCTATTTCGCCGGCGACAACCCGGTCGCGGCGCGCAACATCGGCATTCCAGTGCGCCCGATGCTGGTGCTGCGCTACGTGCTGTCGGCCCTGGTCTCGCTGGTGGCCGGCTTGCTCACTGCCGCCAGCCTGCATTCGATCAACACCCGCATCGTCAATTCCACGCTGCTCTACGACATCGTGTTGGTGGCGGTGATCGGCGGCATCGGTCTGTCGGGTGGGCGGGGCGGGGTGCGCAACGTGCTGGTGGGCGCCGCGCTGATCGGCATCCTGCTCAACGCGATGACCATCATCGACATTCCGCTGCTCTATCAGAACCTGATCAAGGCAGCGATCCTGCTGGCGGCGATCATCGTCGATGGGTTCATCAATCCGCGCGACGAGCAGACTGCGCAGCAAGGCGATATCTAGACTGACGCGAACGGTTGGGGCCGGCCGCGAACGACATACCAAACCAGAGGATGTGACATGAAAATCATCAGGACATTTATGGCTGCCGCGGCAGCGCTTGCCGTCTCCGCCTTCGTGGCGCCAGGCTTCGCTGCCGAGGATCCGGGTCCGGCCGCCTATTCGCAAGCGCTCAAGGGCAAGCGGGTGATGCTGGTGCCGATGGCGATGGGCTTCGACCTGGCACAGGGCTGGGCGCATTACCTGAAGACGGAGGTCGAGGCCTGGGGCGGCGTGTTCGAGACGCGTGACCCGAACTGGGTGGTCGATGCCGGCGCGCAGGCGATAACCGACGCAATCTCGTCGGACACCAGGCCGGACGTGCTGATCATCCACTCGCCGGACCTCAACTCCTATGCCAAGCTGATGAAGAAGGCGCAGGCCGCCGGCACCTATGTGCTTTTGGTCGACAATCCGGCGAACTTCCCGGCCGATGCCTTTGTCGGCAGCGACTGGGATCGGCTCGGCCAGCTGGAAGCCGAAGCGGCGATCAAGGGTTGTGGGCCGAACTCTTCCAAGAAGATCGGGCTGGTGCAGGGCGACCAGGCCAACTCGTCGAGCCTCTACCAGTATGCGGGCATCATGAAGGTGCTGGACAAGAACCCCGACTTCAAGGTCGTGGCCAAGCCGGACTCCAACTGGGATGCGACGACCTCGCGCAATGTGACGACGACGATGCTGCAGCAGAACCCCGACATCTGCTCCATCATCGATTTCTGGGACGGCGACGCGACGGGCGCATCGGCTGCGATCCGCGATGCCAAGCTCGAGGGCAAGGTGTTCCTGGTCACCACCGGTGGCGGCGAGAAAACCGCCGACTGCGACAAGCTGCAGGACGGCACCTATGGCGCGGTGGTGATGACCGACCTTGCCCGCCAGTCGGGTGACATGAACGCCGTCATAAAATTCCTGTTGCAGAGTGGCCAGCCGGCCGGCACCTCGCACACCTACATCTACACGCTGGAGAAGGCGACGACCAAGGCCGACCTCAAGCCGGACAGCTGCTGGGACTTGAAAGCACTGCAAGCCCAAGCTGCGGCCAAGTAAACCGCGGGTCCGTTGCAGGCATCGACGAGGTGGCCGGACCGGGTTCGGCCGCCTCCTTCTCTCTTGAGTGGCAGCAGCAACCGATGTCCTTTCGCGAACGCCTTCAATCCTGGCGCTACAATCTCGTGCCCGACCATCTCGTCGGCGAGATACTGAGCAAACGCTGGACCGACAACGCCATTCCGTTCCTGGCGCTGGTGGCGACGCTCGGCGTGTTCGGTTCGATCATCCCCGGCTTCTTCAAGCCGATGTCGCTGCAGGAATCGACCCGCCAGCTCGGCGAGTTTTCGCTGGTCGTCACCGGCATGACGGTGGTCATGCTTGGCGGCGGCATCGACCTTTCGGTCGGCTCGATCTTCGCGCTTTCCTGCTTTTCGGCCGTGTTCGTCTTTTTCATCCTCGAACAATCGGTGTGGCTGGCGCTGGCCGCCTCGATCGCCACCGGCCTGCTGTTCGGCGCGATGAACGGTTATCTGATCGGCTATTTCAGGCTGCGCGCTTTCCTGACGACACTGGTCACCTTCATTTTCGGCCGGGCGCTGTTCGACATACTGGTCACCACCTATGCCGCCGACGTCCAGCTTTCCGATGCCACATCGGATGTCCTGGACTTCATCGGCGACGATACTTTCTGGGGCCTCTCGGTTGCGGTGTGGGCGGCGATTGTCCTGGCGATCATTACCCATGTCGCGCTGACACGCTCGCGGCCCGGTTGGCATGTGCAGGCGGTGGGCGGGTCGCGGCGATCGGCTCACAATGCCGGCATCCGCGTGCGCCGCACGGTGTTCATGACTTATGTGTTCTCCGGCTTTTGCGCCTCGCTAGGCGGCTTCCTCATCGCCTGCCGGCTGAGCGGGGCAGGGCCGGGCACAGGCCTCAACCTCGAGGTCATGGCACTGACGGCGGCGGTCGTCGGCGGCGTCAGCCTGGGCGGCGGTCGTGGCTCGGTGATCAAGGGGCTGATGGGCGCGATCATCGTGCTGACGATGACCAACGGGCTGATCCGGCTGGGCTACGGCACCGGCACCAACCAGATGGTGCTGGGCATCATGCTGGCCGTCGCCGTCACCATCGACATTCGCTGGCTGAAGAACCGCCACAAGGTTCTGGACGAGGTCTATGTCGCGCCGGTCTATTTGAAGATGGGGGCAACGCAGTCGGCTGCACCGGGCTCAGGCACGCCTTACGAACTCGACAATCGGTTATCTGAGGCTGACCATATCGGACTCGGCGAGCTGGAAGGGCCGGAAGACGTCATCCTCGACCGCGACGACCATCTCTATTGCGGCACCAGGCATGGCGAGATCGTCCGCTTCTTCGCGCCGGACTACAAACGCTCGGAGGTCTTTGCCCATATTGGCGGCTTTCCGCTCGGCCTGGCCTTCGACAAGACAGGCAACCTGATCAGCTGCGTCGGCGCGATGGGCCTCTATTCGGTCTCGCCGCAGCGCGAGGTGAAGCGGCTTTCGGCGGAAACGTCGCGCTCCTGGACCTCGATCGTTGACGATGCGCGGCTGCGCGATCCCAATGATTGCGACATCGCGCCGGACGGCCGCATCTACTTCACCGATTCCACCAAGCGTTATGACGCGCACGATTGGGCGCTGGACTCGATCGAGAACCGCGCCACCGGGCGGCTGCTCGTCTATGACCCGAAGGACGGTTCGACGAAGACGTTGCTAGACGGCTACCGCTACACCAACGGCGTGTGCATGGCGCATGACGGCAAGTCGCTGTTCTTCGCCGAAAGCTGGGCCTGCCGCGTGCACCGCTACTGGCTGGAAGGGCCGAAAGCAGGCACGGCCGAATGCGTCATCCGCGACATGCCGGGCTACCCCGACAACATCAACCGGGCGTCAGACGGCAACTACTGGATGGCCTGGTTAGGCATGCGCACGCCGAGCTTCGACCTGTCGCTGCGCCATCCCGACATGCGCAAGCGCATGACGCGCCGGCTGCCGCAGGACGAATGGCTGTTCCCCAACATCAACACCGGCGGTGTAGTGAAATTCGACGAGAAGGGCGGCATCCTCGAAGCGATGGGCGACCTGTCGGGCGCCGCGCATCCGATGGTCACTTCGATGCGCGAGCACAAGGGTTTTCTGTTCGTGGGCGGTATCCTCAACAACCGGATCGGTCGGTACCGGATTGCCGGCGCCGACCCGAACTGGACCAGCCCCGCTTCCTATTGGGGAGCGAAGCCATGATGCTGGACCCGATCCTCGACATCTTTCGCGGCAAGGCGGTGACAATCCCGCCGCTCGATGGCGCCTTCAGGCCGAATACGCTGCTGGACGATGCTCGGGCTTTTGCTGGCCTGACCGAGCCCGATAATCTGCTGGTTGCCGACGGCCGGCTGTTGGCCTCCAGCGGCAATGCCGTCTACGCGCTCACCGCCGGTGCCGCGCCTGTTCTGGTCGAGACATTTCCGGCCGCGGTCACCGCGCTCGCGCGCTCGCCCGCCGGAGAGCTGACGGTGGCGCTCGAAAGCGGCAAGCTATTGATCGCAGGCGAAGGCGCTTCCCTGCCAGCCGAGATCCGCTGCATTACAGCAGTCGCCTATGCGGCGGATGGCACACTTTGGCTGGCCAATGGCTCGGCCGACCACGGGCCGTCGCAATGGGCCGCCGATCTGATGAAGAAGGGTGCGTCGGGTTCGCTGTGGAAGCGCGATCCGGCAGGCAGCGAATTCCGCAAGGTCGCCGGTGACATCGCCTTTCCCTTTGGGCTGCATCCAACCGGCAAGGATGTGCTGGTCAGCGAGAGCTGGCGGCACCAACTTGTCCGCTTCGATGGCGCGACGGGCAGCCGCTCGACGGTGCTGGCGCATCTGCCCGGCTATCCCTCGCGCCTGTCGACTGCCGCCGAAGGTGGCGCCTGGCTGACGCTGTTTGCGCCCCGAAACCGGCTGATCGAATTCGTGCTGCAGGAAAAGCACTATCGAAACGACATGCTGGCGCAAGTGCCGCCGCAGCACTGGATCGCGCCGGCGCTCGCCTCGAATCGAAGCTTCCTCGAGCCGCTGCAATGCGGTGGCATCCGCACCATGGGCATCCACAAGCCATGGTCGCCGAGCCGCTCCTACGGGCTGGTGGTCAGGCTCGATCGGGAGATGCGGCCGCAGTACAGCCTGCACAGCCGCGCCAACGGCACGCGTCATGGCATCTGCAGCGTGGCGGAGAAAGACGGTCGCCTGTTCATTGCCTCGAAAGGCGGCGATTGCCTGCTGGCCATCGACCTGGCTCCAGAAGGGCATCGCTGATGGAACCGATCGTCCGCCTGGAGAACGTAACCAAGACCTATCGCGGCGTGCCCGCGGTGAAGAAGGTCAGCTTCGAGCTGCGCAAGGGCGAGATCCACGCGCTGCTCGGCGAGAACGGCGCGGGAAAATCGACGCTGACCAAGATCATCGCCGGCGTCGTCGACGCGACATCGGGAAAGATGTTCCACAACGGGCAGGAGATCGCCTACCCCTCGCCGCACGCCGCCCTTGAAGCCGGCATCGCCATGGTATTCCAGGAGACCAGCCTGGTGCCGTCGATGACGGTGGCGCAGAACCTCTATCTCGGCACCGAGCGCTTTCTCAACCGGCTGCGCGGCACCTACATCTCGGCGCAGCAGTTCCTGCAGTCGTTGAACTTTCCGGTCGACCCGAACGCCATGGTGGCGACGCTTGGCGCGGCCAAACGGCAGATGGTCGAGATCGCGCGCGCCGTCCACCACAATGCCGAGATCATCATCTTCGACGAGCCGACGGCGACGCTGACGCCGGAGGAGAAGCGGCACTTCTTCGCACTGATCCGCCGGCTCAAGGCAAGGGGCGTGTCGATCGTCTTCATCAGCCATGCGCTCGAGGAAGCGCTTGATATCGCCGACCGCATCACCATCCTGCGCGACGGCGAACTGGTGATCACCGACGACACAGCCGCCTTCGATCGCGACAGGATCGTCGCCGCCATGGTCGGGCGCACGCTGTCGGGACAGCTCTACAGCCAGCGCGACGAGGCCAGGCTGCGCAAGGCCGGCAAGAAGGTGCTGTCGGTGCAGGACATCTCGATGAGCAATGTCGTGCGCAACAATTCCTTCTCGATTTTCGAGGGCCAGATCACCGGCGTCTTCGGGCTGATCGGGTCGGGTCGCACCGAGACGTTCAAGATCGTCTCCGGCATCTACAAGCGCGACTTCCTGCGCGGCGGCACCATCGAGCTGGACGACCGGCCGGTGCGCTATCTCGTGCCCAGCGAGGCGGTGGCGGACGGCATCGTCTATGTCACCGAAGACCGCAAGAGCGAGGGGATTTTCGAGACGATGGACGTCGCCGAGAACCTATTCGGCGGCTTCCTGGCGGCTGGACGGGAAAAGGGCTGGGTGATCAATGCGCAGGAGATGCGGGCACTGTCGGCGGAGTGGACGAAGACGCTGAACGTCAAGGCGATCAACGACAATGCCCGGGTGGTCGAGCTTTCCGGCGGCAACCAGCAGAAGGTGGTGATCGGCAAGGGGCTGGTGCAGAAACCGCGCATCGTCATCTTCGACGAACCGACGCGCGGCGTCGATGTCGGCGCCATCGCCGAGATTCACCAGATCATCAACCGGCTGGCCGACGAAGGCCTGGCCGTCGTCGTCATCTCGTCCTACCTGCCGGAGATCATGAACCTATCCGACCGCATCCTGGTCTGCCGGCAAGGCCGCATCGTCGAGGAGTTCTCGCCGGCCGAAGCGACGGAGGAGAAGATCATGTATGCGGCGGTGCATTAGGACGATGCGTACTTCGACAATTGGCTGTGTCGCCAGTCCATTCGTCATCCTGGGGCGAAGCAAGGAGCGAAGCGACGCGGCGCAGACCCCAGGATCCATGCCGCGACTTTCGAGCGGTGCAGCGGTGCGGAATTCTGCTCCGCTGCACCCCTCGCGAGAGGTCACGGCATGGATCCCAGGGTCTTCGCGACGCCGCTTCGCGGCTGCTCCGCCCTGGGATGACGACGCTGAGGTGCTTCGGCCAACCTCCACGATTCTACGCTACTCCGAGGTAGAAACTGAATCGGTCGAACCGGTTAGCCGCCTTTGCTCAAAACCTGATTCAAACGAAAGGAACCTGCCCATGGCCACCACGAGACTTCTGACCGATGCCGAGGTCGAGGCGATTCCCGCCGTGAAGGCCGTGTTCGACGATATCCGCGCGACGCGCAAATCCGACTTCGTCAACAATTTCTGGCGCGGGCTGGCCAATGATCCAGTCTCGCTGAAGCGGGTTTGGGAGCAGCTCAAGGCGGTGATGGTCGCCGACAGCGCCATCGACCCGCTGACCAAGGAGATGATCTACATCGCCGTCTCGACCGCCAATGGCTGCTCCTATTGCGTCCACTCGCACACTGCGGCGGCGCGGGCCAAAGGCATGACCGACGCGCAGCATGGCGAGCTGGTGTCGATCATCGGACTGGCGGGGCAGACCAACCAGATGGTCACGGCGATGCAGATCCCGGTCGATCGAGAGTTCGAGGTGAGGTGAGGCGTGGCGCCTTCCCTTCTCCCCTTGTGGGAGAAGGTGGCCGAGCGAAGCTCGGTCGGATGAGGGGTGCTGGAAGGATCGCTACCTTGGAGACGTAAGTGCTTCAAATCGCCGAGATTTCCTCCACCGAGTTTCTTCCAGCACCCCTCATCCGTCTCGGCGCTACGCGCCGATCCACCTTCTCCCACAGGGGGAGAAGGGAAGGTCTGCGCGCCTCACACCGGCCGGTAAACCTTCTCCGCCGTGTTCCAGAAGATGTCCGCCTCTGCAGTCGTGCCGTGCTTGCCCACCGCTTCCCGGTGCGCCCTGATCAGCTCGGCATGGCTGGTCCACAGCTTCTCGATCGGGAAGTTCGAGCCGAACATCAGATGGTCGCTGCCGAGGATGTCGATGGCGGCGTCGACGATATAGCTGATCAGCGCCGGGTCGTTGCGGTGGACGAAGGTGCCGAGGCCGGACAGCTTGCCATAGAGGTTGGGTGCCGCTGACAGCGTGCGCAGGCCGGTCTTCCACGCCTCGGTGGTCTCCGGTTCCATGTCGGTCAGCATGCCGGCATGGGTGAGAACGAAATTCGTCTCGGGGTTGTCGCCGACAAGCGCCAGCCCATCCTTCATCTGGGCGGGGAAAAGCTGCAGGTCGAAGGACAGGCCGTAATCCTTCAGCCGGGCGACATTGGCCCGCACCTTCGGATCGATGACCTGATCGGCCGAGGCGGCGAAGCGGAAGGCCGGCGTTTGGTGCCAGTGCAGCTGCATACGCACGCCGCGCAACAGCGGATATTTTTTCAGCCGGTCGATCTGGGGACGCACATCGTCGACCGTCATGTCGGCATAGCCGACGACGGCGTGCGGCCAACCGGTTTCTTCCGCGGTCTTCTGCAGGAAAGCGACCTCTTTTTCGAAATCTTCCTTGGCCCAGTTGGTCTGGACATAGACCGCCTTCTCGACGCCCGAGCCTTGCTGGTCGGCGAGGAATTCCTCGATCGGATAATCGCGGCGGATCGGCTCGTAGGGGCCAAAGATGCGTGGCACCATCGGTCCGACGAGCCAGGGCTGGTCCTTTTGGCGCCAGATGTGGAAATGCGCGTCGATCGCCTTCTGCATCACGAAACCCTTTTCCAGATTGCCGCGGCCGCCGGAGCTGGGCGGGCGAGCGACAGGATGAACTCGGTGAGACCGGCGATTGAGGAGCCGTCGACCAGATCGTCGAGCACCGGCAGGATCGCGCGAAGTGCCGCCGTTGCCGGCCGGAAGCGTGGATCGCCGGCCAGCGGCGTCGCCAGCGAAAGCCGAAAGGCGCGGGCGCTCAGCCGGCGCATCGCGATTTCCAGCCCGGCATGATCGCCGCGCTCCAGCGCATCCGACAGAATGACGATTGCCGCCCCGCGCGCAAAGGCGGAGAAGCGCGGCACCGACAGAAACGCGAGCAGCGTCGGTCCCATGCGGGTGCCGCCGTCCCAGTCGTCGACCTGGGCAGCGGCGCGGGCCAGCGCCTGGTCGCGGTCGCGAATGCGCAGCGCCGAGGTGATACGGGTCAGCCGTGTGCCGAAGGTGAAGACCTCCGCCCGGTCGGCGCCTTGCACGGCCGCATGCGCCAGCTTGAGATAGTCCGATGTGTAGAGCTTCATCGATCCGGATACGTCGATCAGCATGAGTAGCTTGCGCGGCACTGTCTGCCGCCGGCGCAGCAGCGGTGAGGGGATATCGCCGTCGGCACTGACGATTTCGCGTAGCGAGCGGCGCAGGTCGAGCTTGCCGCGCGCATGCGTGCGCACCGTGCGGAAGGAGCGGCGGGCGGGCAAAGCGGTGGCGAGCTTGCGGCGGAAGGCGGCAAGCCCGTCGCTATCGCGGCTGAATTCGCGGACGCTCAACTGTTCGCTGGCCGAAGACAGTTCGCCGCCTTCTTCCTGGCGGATTACCTCGATTTCTTGTTCGCTGGTTTCGCCGTCATCCTTGATGCGGGTTTCCTCGTCGCTGTCGCCTTCGACCAGCGCCTCTCCGTCCCCATAGAAATGGCTCCGGAAATGCGCCTCGAATTCGTGGCGGCGGTCGGGCGGCGGCGCCAGCGTCGCGAGCGCAGCTTCGCGGATGTCGGCCATCGAACGGAGACCGAGCAGCGTCACCGCTTGCATGAAGCCGGAGACCTGCTCGGGCGCCACCGCAAAGCCGTAGCGGCGCAGCAGCCGGCCGAAGCCGAGGAACGGCGTCGCCCCTCGAGGCAGAGCCGCGGGGCTCACGCCAGCGCCTCCTCGACAATTTTGCCGAGCTCGGGCGCGATGCAGGAAAGGTCCTCCTCATCCTTGATCAGCACGCCGATGGCGCGGCGAAACGCTTCCGGCCACGGGCTGCCGCCCTTTTCGAGGATCGTCGCGGCGTTGGCCCATTCGACCGCCTCGGCGATGCCGGGCGGCTTGGCCAGCGGACGGGCGCGAATATCGCGCACGGCGGCAGCCACCGCGCGCGCCGTGGCCTCGGCAACATCGCCGGCGCGCAGCATGATGATCTCGGCCTCGCGCCCGGCGTCGGGATAGGTGATCCAGTGGTAGACGCAGCGCCGCCGCAGCGCTTCGGCCAGCTCACGGGTGCGGTTCGAGGTCAGGATGACGATCGGCTGCGCCGTCGCGCGAATGGTGCCGCGCTCGGGAATGCTGATCTGGAAATCCGACAGGAATTCCAGGAGCAACGCTTCGAATTCATGGTCGGAACGGTCGATCTCGTCGACCAGCAGCACGCGCTTTTCCGGCGCCTTAAGCACCTGCAGCAGTGGCCGCGCGATCAGGAAACGGTCGTCATAGATGTCAACCTCATGCTCACCGGCGTGGCGGATGGCGAGCAGCTGGCGCTGATAGTTCCACTCGTAAAGCGCATGTGCTGCGTCGATGCCTTCATAGCATTGCAGCCGCACCAGATCTCGCCCGAGCACTTCGGCAATCGCCTTCGCCGCCTCCGTCTTGCCGACGCCGGGTGCGCCTTCGAGCAGCAGCGGCTTGCCCAGCCGGATCGCCAGGAAGATGGCAGTTGCCAGGCTCTCATCGGCGAGATAGTGCGAGGCGGCGAGGCGCGACGCCACCGCCTCCGGCGAGGTCGCGACTGTCTCGGCACTTCTCTTAGCCATTTCCAGCACTCAGTTCGACGCTTGCGCCTTCAGCGCCCGCAGGATGCGCTCCGGCGTGATCGGCAGCGTGTCGATGCGCACACCGACGGCGTCGAAGACGGCATTGGCGACCGCCGGGATCTGCGGGTTGGCGCACATTTCGCCCGGCCCCTTGGCGCCGTACGGCCCGTCCGCCGAGGGTCGTTCCAGCACGATGATCTCGGTTTGCGCGAGATCGCCAGGACCCGGCATCAGATATTGGTTGAAGTCGGTGCCGCCATGGTCGCGGTTGGGATAGTAGGGCTCGGTCGTTTCGTAGAGCGCATGGCTGATACCCATCCATGAGCCACCGACCAACTGCTGCTCGACCATTTTCGGGTTCAGCGCGCGGCCGATCTCAAACACGTTCTTCACCGCCAGCACGGTGACCTCGCCGGTCTCATCGTCGACCTCAACCTCGGCCACCGTGCAGGCGTGCGCATAGCAGGTCGAGGGCTTCATCGCGCCGGTTTCTTTTTCCGGATAGGAGCGGGGGATCAAAAACATGCCGCGGCCGGAAATCGAACGGCCGCGCTTGAAATGCGCCGACAGCGCGACATCGAAGATCGAGATCGATTTCTGTGGCGCCCCCTTGACCAGGATATTGCCCTGGCCGTCGGTCTCGAGGTCCGAGGCGTTTACCTCAAGTTCCTCGGCCGCCACTTCCAGCATCACCTGGCGGGCTTCCCTGGCCGCCTGGATAACCGCATTGCCGGCGCGATGGGTGCCGCGCGAGGCGAAGGTGCCCATGCAGTGCGGGCCGGTGTCTGTGTCGGCGGTGTCGACGACGACGCGGTCGGTCGGCACGCCTATCGTCTCGGCGCAGATCTGCGCCATGATCTGCTTCATGCCCTGGCCCAGGTCGACGCTGGAGAGCGTGACCATGAAATTGCCGGTCGGCGTCGAATGCACCAGCGCCTGGGTCGGGTCGCCGCCGAGATTCATGCCGGTCGGATAGTTGATCGCGGCAACGCCGCGTCCGCGCCTGATCGCCATTTCAAGCTCCCTTCGCGTAAGACGACATCGCCATGAATTGTTCCGCCACCGGCCAGTTGGCGGCGCGCGAGGCTTCCTGCATGCATTCGATCAGCGCCGCCCCCTCGGTCGGCTGGCGATGCGCCTTGATGTCGCCGTCGCGGTAGGCGTTGATGAAGCGGAATTCGAGCGGGTCCATGCCGATCAGCCGGGCGAGCTTGTCCATCTGCACCTCCAGCGCGAAGTCGCCGATGGTGACGCCGAAACCGCGCATCGCCGAGGACGGGGTGCGGTTGGTGTAGACGCAGTAGGTGTCGATCCAGACATTCGGGATCGTATACGGGCCGGGATAATGTCCGGCGCCCTTCTGCGCGCCGTAGGGCGAATGGCGCGAATAGGCGCCGGCGTCGGTGTAGCCGGTCACTTTGCGCGCGACGATGCGGCCGTCCTTCATCACGCCGTCCTTGATGACGACTTTCTCGGCGGCGCGCGGCGAGGAAATCTGCATCTCTTCCTCGCGGCTGTAGATAAAACAGACCGGTCGTCCGGTTATTTTGGCGCCAAGGATGGCGATCGGCTCGACGATGACGTCGACCTTGCCGCCAAAGCCGCCGCCGACGGTGCCGCCGACGAAATGCAGCTTGTTGCCCGGCATCTGCAGAATGATCGAGGCGTTGTCGAGGGTGAAGAACATCGCCTGCGTGTTGGTGTAGCAGGTGAAGCGGTCGTTGCCCTCCGGCGCGACGATGCAGCCTGTCGTCTCGGTCGGCGCATGCTCGATCGGTGAAGACTGGTAGGTCTGTTCGAGCACGTGGTCGGCCTCGGCAAAGCCGGCCTCGACATCGCCGAAGCGCACCTTGCGGCATTCGCCGCTGTCGTAGAGGTAATAGTTCCGGCCGTGATATTCGTTGACGATCGGCGCGCCGGGCTTCAGCGCTTCCTCCATGTCGAAGACGGCCGGCAGCACCTCGTAGTCGACCTTGACCTTGGCGGCGGCTTCCTGGGCGGCACGCTCGGTCTCGGCCAGCACCGCCACCACGGCCTCGCCCTTCCAGCGCACCTTGCCGTCGGCCAGCACCGTTTCGTCCTCCGGCCCGATCTGGATCAGGATCAGGATGGTGTAGACATTGTGCGGCACATCCTTGGCGGTCAGCACCTTGACGACCCCCGAGTGCTTTTCCGCCGCTGACGTATCGATGCTGCGGATGCGGGCGTGATGGTGCGGGCTGCGCACCATCTTCAAATGCAGCATGCCGGGAAAATTGCGGTCGGCGAAATAGGCGGTCTTGCCGGTGACATGGCCGGGTGAATCCGAACGCGGCCGCGGCTGGCCGATCTCGTGCAGATCGTCCTTGCGCTGGTCGGCGAAGTAATTCTTGCGGAGTTCCATCTTTTTGACCTCCTCAAGCCGCGTTCTGCGAATTGGAGCGTGCGGCGGTCAGCACCGCCTGGATGATCGGCTCGTAGCCGGTGCAGCGGCAAATATTACCCGACAGCGCCTCGACCACGTCCTCGCGGCTGGGGTTCGGGGTTTGGTCGAGAAGCACCTTGGCCGCCATGATCATGCCTGGCGTGCAGAAACCGCATTGGGTCGCGAAGGCGTCGAGGAAAGCGCGCTGCAAGGGATGCAGAACGCCGCCTTCCGCCAGCCCCGAGGTGGTGGTGATGGCGGCGCCATTGCAGGTCTCGGCCAGCGTCAGGCAGGACAGCCGGAGTTCGCCATCGACAATGACGGAGCAGGCGCCGCAGGTGCCTTGGTGGCAGCCGCCTTTCGGCGAGGTGTCGCCGATCTTGTCGCGCAGCGCGTGAAGCAGCGTCGTGCCGCTGTCGATGAACTCGGCCTTTTCTGCACCATTGAGCGTGAACTGAACCGGGACCTTTGCCATCTTTTTACTCCTTGCGCCGCGGCCAGGGCTTTGAGGCGAGCAGCAGCCGGCCGAGATGGACCGGCAGGACTTCGTTGCGATACCAGGCACTGGCGATCGGATCGGTTGGCGGCGAAGTGCCGTCGCGGGCAACAGCCAGTGCCGGTGCTATGCCGTCCGCGGTGAGTTTCCGGCCAATCAAGGCATTCTCTGCCGCGCTGGCACGGATAGGCCGGTCGGCCATGCAGCCGAGCGCGATCCGCGCTGATGACACGCTGCCGTCCGGCGCCTGTTCCAGCACGGTCGCGATGCTCAGCACGGAAATGCCCTTTGGCTTGACCCTCGACACTTTCAGGAAGCGAAAGCCGCCTTCCTTCGGAAGCGTGAAGCCGACCGCGGTGACGATGGCGTGGTTGCTTTCGCGTTTCGCCAGGAAGGTTTCGATCGGGAGTTCGCCGTCGCCAGTGCTGACGGTTGCATCCAGAGCCAGCAGCGCCACGGTGAAATCGCCGTAAGGCGTCGGCGCGAAAAGATTGCCGCCGACGCTCGCCATGTTGCGGATCGCCGGTCCGCCGACGGCGCGCGCGGCGCTGGCCAGCGGGGCGAGATCCGCATGGCGGACGATTGCTGCCATGGTCACCGAAGCGCCAATGCGGACCGTGCCGCCGGAAACGGTCACGGCCGACAACGCCGGTTCGGTCGACCTGACGAAACCGGAAATCGACACGTCGCCTTCATTGGCGGCGCGCACGACCAGCGTGCCGCCACCGAGATAGCGGGTGCCGGCGACTTTCAGCGCTGCGCCGGCGTCCTTCACCGTCGGGAAAGTCTGCAATGCAAGCGCCATGGAACGCCCCTGTTTGTCAGCTCAATTCAGCTCAACCTTGGCCCGCGAACTGCGCCTTCAGGGCGTTGAAGCCGCCCTGGAAGACGTTTGCGCCCATGCCTTCGGCCAGCTTGTCGGCTTCCTCTGGGGGCGCATCGAAGCTGGCGGTCCATTCGGCATATGTGCGGTCGCCGTCGGTCACCCGCCGTAACTGCAGCGTTGCCTTGTGGTTGGTGAGCGGTTGCGGCGTCTCCAGGATGGAGTAGCTGACGAGGAAGTTCTCGTCGGAGAAATCGAGCAGCTTTTCGCGCAGGCGGGCACCGCTGGCGAGCTGGAAATTGCGCACGCAGCCGATCATGCCAGCGTCCTTGCCGTCCTCGATGTGGCTTTCGACCATGCGCGGGTGCCAGGTCGGCAGACCGTTGAAGTCGCGTATGCGCGCCCAGACCTTTTCGACCGGTGCGTCGATGACGCTGGAGATGGTGACTTTCGCCATATGATCGTTCCCTTGCAAATCAGCTGCTTGGGAGGGTAGGGCGGCAGGCTCGGCAGCGCTTATCAATGCGTCTTGAACGCCTATCAAATAGTCTGAAAAACGGGCGCTCAGCTGATCGCCCGCGCCGCCTCACGGTAAAGCGTCGGCGGGACGCCGACATGGTCGCGGAAGAAGCGCGAGAAATTGCCCTGGGTGGTGAAGCCGAGATTGCAGGCGACCGAGATCAGCGGCTCCTGCGACCACTGCAACTGCCGCACCGCTTCCTCCATGCGCAGCGTGTTCCAATAGACGTTGGGCGTCAGATTGGTCTGTTCCTTGAACAGCGCGAAGAAATGCGGCCGCGACAGGCCGACGCTGCGCGCCACGTCGTCGAAGCAGATGCGCTCGCAGACATTGGCTTTCATCAGCTGGATCGCCTTGCGGACGCGGAAATCCTGCATGGTGTTGACGCGGACGCGCACGGTCTGCGGTGCGGACGCGTCGGCGGCGTCGAGCACGCTGTCGATGAAGCGCTCGATCTCGTAATTGGCGATATCGTCGATGCTCTCATTGTCGCTGAGATGGTCGAGGAGGTTGGCCGCCGCCTTGTGCAGCCAAGGCTCGAGCGTGATTGCCGGGCTCGCGAACAGCGGCGCGGAGGAAGGCAGCTCGCGGCGTTTTCGAGCCCAGTCCGGATCGATGTAAAAGGCGAGGAAGAGGCCAGGCGTGCCGTCGCGCGACAGAGCGTGGCTGTGCGGCTGGAAGGAATTGATGCCGGCGGCGGTGCCCGGTCCAAGACGCACCGTCTCGCGGCCGATGGTCATCTCGCCGGCCGTGCCTTCCAGCCAGATGATGATATGCGCCTCGACATGGGCATGGGTGACGAAGTCGCTGGCGACGTTCAGGACAGAAACATGTCCGAACCGGCCCCAGTAGAGCCTGATCGCTTCCGTCATGGGTATATCCTCCCGCAGGCGACTGGCCTCCCTTCGCCTGCTACGAGCGATTGTGCGGCGCGGTTTGGGCTGGCGTCAAGACGGATGTGCACGTCCGGGCGCCGGCCATGCGCCGCAGCGGCGGATTTTCAGACTCGGCGATAGGAGCGCGTCCCCTTCTCCCTCTGTGGGAGAAGGTGGATCGGCGCGTTAGCGCCGAGACGGTTGAGGGGTGTTGGAAGAATGAGGCGATGCCAAGCTGGAGCACCCCTCATCCGTCGCCTTCGGCGACACCTTCTCCCACAAGGAGCCTGTTGCGTAATTCGCTGATTGTGATTCTCTGAGGCGGACGCGCTGAGGGAATCGCGATGGCAGT
>NZ_JAMYLN010000037.1:0-56901 GCF_040318035.1 Mesorhizobium sp. M1329
GTTCCCATCAGCCATCGCATCAAGAAATGCGCCTGGAACGACGACTATCTCATCAATGCCATCACTCATATGCGATAGCCCTGCCCGCAAGGGGGAGATGTCGCCGAAGGCGACAGAGGGGGTCGGTTCGACTGGGCTCGCCTTCCTGCAACGGATGGAGGTTGGCGCTCGACGCGCGGCGACCCCCTCTGGCCTGCCGGCCATCTCCCCCTCAAGGGGGGAGATCACAGCTTCGCACCGGCGCTCTATACACTGGCGTCGCAATGCCTTCCATGCGCGCCTTGATCTGCAGCGCCACGAATTTCGAATAGAAGCGCGACAGCGCCAGATTGCCGCCGTGGAACCACAGCGCTTGCTGCGCCGTCGGCTTCCACATGTTACGCAATTCGCCTTGCCACGGCCCCGGATCGCCTTTCACGCCCGAGCCAATCCCCCAGCACGGCCCGACCTTGTCGGCGACCTCGCGCGAGACGATCGCCGCCACGGTTTCGTTCATCGAGAGATAGCCGGTGCAGGCGATGATTGCGTCGGCCGCCAGTTCGGTGCCGTCGTCGAAGAGGATGCCTGTCGGCGTCAGCGACTTGATCCCGACGCCGCTACGGATGCCGATCTCCCCGTCGATGATCAGGTCGCAGGCGCCGACGTCGATGTAGAAGCCCGAGCCGGTGCGGTAGGCCTTCATCAGGAGCCCGGTCTCGTCGTCGCCGAAATCGATGGCGAAGCCGGCGCCGCGCAAGCGGTCGTAGAAGGCCGCGTCGCGCGCCTTGATGATGTCGTAAAGCGCCCGCTGGCCCTGTGGCAGCAACGCGAACGGCGTCGAGGCGACGATCATGTCGGCTTTTTCAGTGGTGATGCCGCGGGCCAGCGCCTTTTCCGAGAAGATCTCGAAGCCGATCTCCATCAGCGTGTCCGACTTGACCACCGTCGTCGGCGAGCGCTGGACCATCGTCACCTCGGCGCCGCTCTCCCAGAGGTCGACGCCGACGTCATGGCCGGAACTTGCCGCGCCGATAACGGCGACCTTTTTGCCGCGGAATTTTTCGCCGCTGGAATACTGGCTGGAATGCAGGATCTCGCCCTGGAAGACCTCGGCGCCCGGCAGGTCGATCGGCCTGGGCGGGCCATAGGCGCCGGTTGCAAAGACGATGTGCTTCGGGTTCAGTGTGATGCGCTCGCCGGCGCGGTCGAGCTCGACCGTCCAGACCTTTTCGGTCTCGTCGTAGGAGGCGCTCACGCATGTCGTGGAGGTCCAGTAGTTGAGCTCCATGACGCGCGTATACATCTCCAGCCAGTCGCCCATCTTGTCCTTGGGCGTGAACACCGGCCAGTTCTCGGGAAACGGGATGTAGGGCAGGTGATCGTACCAGACCGGGTCGTGCAGCACGAGCGAGCGGTAGCGATTGCGCCAGGAATCGCCGGCCTGGGCGTTCTTCTCGATGACGATGGCCGGCACGCCCAGCTGCCTGAGCCGCGCCCCCAGCATGATGCCGCCCTGGCCGCCGCCGATGACCAGGCAATAGGGCTGCCGGCTAACGCCGAGGTCACGCGCCTCGCGGCGCCTCGCCTCCAGCCAGGTTTCGCGCTCCGGATCGGCCTTGTGGCGGACGCCCAAAGGCCGCGCCGGGCCCTTGCGCTCTTCAAACCCCTTGAGATCGCGCATCGCCGTGAACAGCGTCCGGCACTTGCCGTCCATGAGGCGCATGATGCCATGCCCCCACGCCGATGACGTCTCGAAAGAAAACCAGGCTTCGGTGGTGCCTTCGTCCGAAGTCGCTTCGCCGCTGAGCTGCCATCGAGCGGGCTTTGTCGTGGCCAGCGTCGCCGTCAGCATGTTGCGAATCGCGGCCGCCCCCTCCATCGTCCTGATGTTCCAGGTGAAGGTCAAAAGATCGCGCCAATAGCAGTCCTCGACGAACAGGCTGGTTGCGGCCTCGACGTCGCCTGCTTCGAGCGCTCGGGCAAAGGAACCGAGCCAGGTGGCAGCCTGTTTCGATGGTGCGATGTCGAGCATCTATCTTCCTCGTCGACCAAGAGCGCCAGAATCCGCGCAAAATTCGGTAGGGCCAGTATAAATTCAGAAGGGATCGTAGCCATCTACTCCCGTTATAACGGCTCCTCGGCGGTTGCCAGGTGGGACCATGATTTCCGAGCCGTTGTCAAATCTGATCCGAACCGTGTCCTCCAAGGCTACTTCTACAAGTCGCGTTCCGACCAAACTCCAAATTGTGCTTACATCGCCATTACGATTATCTGGGTTTATCCAGACGCCAGCACCTCCGTCGTGGGCCACCTTGAATAAAGTCCAGAGTTCCACGGTAACGTCAATAAACTTCAGATCCACTGAGTCGCTCTCGAGAAGCACTCTGATCAGCTCGTTTCCAATCCACGAGTCACGCATAGCGCATCTTCTAGCAACCTTCTCCCTGCCGTCAGGCCCGCGCCCGGGCCTGATCCGAACCGCTATCCAGCCATGCAAGATCGTCCGGCGAAAGCGAGATGTCGAGTGCCTGGAGGCTGTCTTCCAATTCGTCGAGCGTGCGCGGTCCGATCAGCGGGACGGACGGAAAGGGCTGCGCCAGGACATAGGCGAGCGCGACGTGGATCGGGCTCTTGCCCAACCGTTTGGCGAGCTCGATGGCGCGGTCGCGCCGGCCGAAATTCTTGTCCGAGTACCAGACGCGGACCAACTCCTCATTGTCGCGCCGGTCGCGGCCGGCGCGATCGGTGAAGAAGCCGCGGCCCTGACTCGACCAGGCGAAGTTCGGCATCTGCCGGGCGGTGAGCCAGGCCTTCCACGCGTCGCTGGAGGAGGTGACGCAGCCTGCCCAGATCGGCTCCAGCATCTCGGCCAACGAGAAATTGTTGGAAAGCGCGCCGGGCTTCTGCTTGCCGGTGCGCTCGGCATAGGCAATCGCCTCGTCCATGCGTTCCATCGTCCAGTTCGAGCCGCCGAACGGACCACGAATGCGGCCGGCCTTGACCTCGCGGTCCATCGCATCGACGAACTCGTCGACTGGCACGTCCGGATTGTCGCGGTGCATGAAATAGACGTCGATATGGTCGGTCTGCAGCCGCTCGAGCGACTGGGTGAGCTGCTTGCCGATGACGTCGGGATAGCAGAGCGGTGAGTGTGCGCCCTTGCCGATGACCACCGATTGCTCGCGCACGCCGCGGCTTTTCAGCCATTGGCCGAGCAGCGTCTCGGTATAGCCGGAACCGTAGACGAAGGCGGTGTCGAACAGATTGCCGCCGGCCTCGAAATAGGCGTCGAGCAGGATGGCGCCCGACGAAAAGCTGCGGAAATCCTCGAAGCCGAGCGCCAGGCACGAGGCCGGCCGCGGCAGGCCCGGAATGCTGCGCTTGGGGATGGCGGTCCCGCCGGAGCGCAGCTTCCGCCCGGAGATGGTGTTGACGCGCTTTGCCGGTTTCTCGATGTCGTATTCGAGCCCGATCGCGGCCCGCCATTTATCGAGCACGCGCAGATTGCCGAGACTGTCGGCCCAGCCCATGCCGGGCCACGCGAACTCCTGCTTCCCACCGAGAATGGCCTCGCCGGCGGCATCGACCTCGAATGCATAAAGCCAGCCGTCCTCCTTGACCTCGACCACCTCGGTGTCACCCGGACGGATGATGCGGATTTCGCCGGTGCCGCCTTGCTGGCCGCCGGCATACCAGAAATCCGCCACCTCGATGCGGCCTTTGCTGCCGAGAATGCGCAAGACATTGTCCTGAGCGAGCGAGATGCTGCAGGACACTTCCGCGACGATGCCGCTCGGAAAATGCAACAACGCCGACGCCCATTCGTCGACGCCTGATTGGCCGAGATGCGCAGTGCCCACCACTTTGTCCGGCTCGGCGAAGGGCTTTCCCGCCGCGGCGCCGGCAATCAGCCGCGTCATCGAGACGGGATAGCCGCCGACATCGAGAATGCCGCCGCCGGCGAGATCCTTGGCGTAAAGCCGGTGCTCCGGCATGAAGCCCGGCATGGCGAAGCCGAAGCTGGATTTGATCATCTTGATGTCGCCGATCGCGCCGGCCCTGATCAGCTCGACCAGCTTGGCCGTCTGCGGATGCAGCCGGTACATGAAGGCTTCGCCGAGAAAGGTGCCGGCCTTGCGCGCGGCATGGATCATGGCGTCGGCCTCGAAGGCGGTCAGGCCAAGCGGCTTTTCGCAAAGCACATGCTTTCCGGCCTCGGCTGCCTTGATCGCCCATTCGGCATGGCTCGGATGTGGCGTCGAAATATAGATCGCGTCGACATCCGGGTCGCCAAGCAATGCCTCGTAGCCGTCGAGGATGCGGGCGCCGGGGAAAGCATCGGTGAGCCCCGCCTTGCCGGGATTACGCGCGCCGATGGCGACCAATGTGCCGGTGCGCGAATGGGCGACGCCGCCGGCAAAGGCCTTGGCGATGTTGCCGGGCCCGAGAATGCCCCAGCGAATTTTTTCTGGTTTGGACGTCATGTCGAATCTCCGTGGGGTGGCCGCGATCAATCGCGATCGGACAAAAGAAAGATGGGTTAGCGAATGCGTGCGCCAGTAGCGTCGAAGAGAAGCGAGCGGTCGGCCTTGATCGACACCACCAGGTCGTCGCCATTGGCGCGATGCCTCGATGCCTCGCGCTCGATGATCAGTTCCTCGCGCCCGCCCCCGGTCCCGGAATTGGCATAGACATAGCTCACCGATCCCAAGTGCTCGGCGACGTCGGCCTTGAGGGTAAGGTCGCAATCGCCCTGGCCGGCGTCGAAGAAATGCTCCGGCCGCACGCCAAGCACGACATCGCCGCCTATCGCAGGCAAGGCATCCGAAAGCGGCTTGCGCAGTCGCGCGCCGCGATGGTTGACCAGTTCGACGATCGCAGCGCCGTTGTCGGTCCCGACCATTTTCGCCACCAGAAAATTCATCTTCGGCGAGCCGACGAAGCCGGCAACGAAACGGTTGGCCGGGTCATCGTAGAGATCGAGCGGCGCGCCGATCTGTTCGATATTGCCGGCGTTGAGCACGACGATCCTGTCGGCCAGCGTCATCGCCTCGGTCTGGTCGTGCGTCACATAGACCATGGTAACGCCAAGCTCCTTATGAAGGCGCGATATCTCGACGCGCATCTGCACCCTGAGCTCGGCATCGAGATTGCTGAGCGGTTCGTCGAACAGGAACACTTGCGGCTCACGCACGATGGCACGGCCGATGGCGACGCGCTGGCGCTGGCCGCCCGACAATTGCCGCGGCCGCCGCTTCATCAGCTCGGCGATGCGCAGGATTTCGGAAGCCCGCTTCACCCGCCGCTCGGTATCTGCCTTGGGGTTGCCGGTCATTCTCAGGCCGAAGCTCAGATTCTGCTCGACCGTCATGTGCGGATAGAGCGCGTAGGACTGGAACACCATGGCGATGCCGCGATCGGCCGCCTCGACGTCGTTCACCACTTTGCCGCCAATGGCGATCTCGCCGTCGCTGATGTCCTCGAGCCCGGCGATCATCCGGAGCAGCGTGGACTTGCCGCAGCCGGAAGGGCCGACGAAGACGACGAATTCGCCGTCATCGATGTCGATATTGGCGCCGTGGACGATCTCGAAGACGCCGAAGCGCTTGATGACGTTTTTGAGTGTGACTGCCGCCATGCTGATCCTTACTTGATGGCGCCGGCGGCGATGCCGGCAACGAAATGGCGCTGCAGAAGCACGAACACGACGAGCATTGGCGCTGTCAGCATCACCGCGCCCGCCATGATGCCGCCCCAGGACACCTTGGTAAGACCGATCAGCGTGCCGAGCGCCACGGGCGCGGTCATTGCGCCCGGCTTGGAATTGATCAGCAGCGGCCAGAGATAGTTGTTCCAGGAGGCAAGGAAGAGGATGATGGCGAGCGCCGCCAGCATCGGCCGCGCCAGAGGCAGTGCGACGAACAGGAATATCCGCCATTCCTTGACGCCCTCGACCTTGGCGGCGTCGAACAGCTCGTGCGGCATCATCGAAAAACTCTGCCGCATGAACAGCACGCCCAGCGAGTTGAACAGCGGCGGCACGATCAGCGCCACCCAGGTGTTGGCGAGCTTGAAGTCGCGCGCCACCATGATGAATTGCGGTATCAGCACGACCGCATAGGGCAGCGTGATGGTGCCGAAGATGATGGCGACGACCATGCCTTTGCCGAAGAAGTTGTAACGCGCCAGCGCCCAACCGGCCATCGAGGTCAGCATCACCGACAGGAAGGTATAGGTCACCGCCACCGAGACGGAGATCCCGATGGCGCCGATGAAATTGGTGCCGCGCTGCAGATTGCCGACATTGTCGAGGAAATTGCCGTGCGGCAAAAGCTCGATGTCGGGGCTGAAGATGCCGTTGTCGGGCATCGTGGAAAAGACCACCATCATCCACAGCGGAAACAGCCAGACCAGCGCTAGCGGCGTCAGGAACAGATGCAGCGCGATGCTGCGTCCCAATCTGGCCTGGGAACGGCTGACTCTTGAACGCGAGGTCATTTCGATTCCCTCGTCAGCCATATCTGTACCAGCGAAATGGCGATCGCCAGCCCTGCCATGGTGTAGGCGATGGCCGAAGCGTAGCCGAAATTGAGCGACCTGAAGCCCTGGCGATAAAGCAGCAGGCCGAGCGTTTCGGTGCCGCCGCCCGGCCCGCCGCGCTCGGTGATCAGGAACGGCTCGGTGAACAGCTGCATGGTGCCGATGATCGACAGCACGGCGCAGAACACGATGATCGGCTTGAGCAGCGGCAGCGTAATGTAGAAGAACTGTTTGACCTTGCTGACCCGGTCCAGGGTCGCTGCCTCGTAGACATCCTCGGGAATCGACTGCAGGCCGGCGAGCAGGATGATGGCGTTGTAGCCGGCCCAGCGCCATGTCACCGCCATCATGATCACCGCCATCGCCGGGGTGACGTTGGTAAACCAGTCGACACTGGGCAGGCCGATGCTGTTCAGCAATTTGTTGATGATGCCGTAGTCGAGATTGAACATCAGCCGGAAAACCGCCGAATAGGCGACCTCGCCGACCACGACCGGCGCGAAGAAGGCGAAGCGGAACAGGCCACGCGCCTTGAGCAGCGGCGAATTCAAAAGCACTGCCATCACAATCGCCAGCGAAATCATCACCGGCACCTGGATGACAAGGATCAGCAATGTGTTCTTCAAGGCATTGAAGAAGGCCGGATCGCCGATCAGCCGGCCCCAGTTGAAGGTCGGCGCGAACCGCCACGGCACGGTGCGCGTCGCCTGGAACGAGATCAGGAAGGAATCGATGATCGGCCACAGCCAGAAGATCGAAAAGATCAGCAGATAGGGCGCGAGAAAGCGGTACGCCGTGGCGTTCTGGTAGCGCATCGTTTTCCTCCTTTCTGCTTTTCAAGTCTCTTGCCTTCTCCCCTTGTGGGAGAAGGTGGGTCGGCACGTAGCGCCGAGACGGTTGAGGGGTGATGGCCGGAGTGCCGCCGGCGCCAAGCTGGAGCACCCCTCATCCGTCGCCTTCGGCGACACCTTCTCCCACAAGGAGAGAAGGGGAGCCGCGCACCGGAGCCGTCTCGTCTAGATCACGACTTGACCGGCAGGCCGGTCGCCGCGGCGATCTGGCTTGCGGCATCGTCGAGCGCTGCCTTGGCGTCGGGATAGCCGCCGGCCAGATATTTGGTCTGCACCGCGCGGATGATGATTTCGGCGTCGCTCTGGAACGGCGTGCCGCGGCTGGGGACGACCTTCGGCAAGGTGCCGAGGATGTCCTTCCACACGGCTTGGCCGCCCCAATAGGGCAGGCCTTCGGAGACATAAGGGTCGTTGAGCGCCGAAATCAGCGACGGCACCAGGCCGAAGCCTTTCAGCATGGTGATCTGGCCTTCATTCGTCGCAAGTGTGTATTTCAGATAGGCGTAGGCGGCTTCCTTGTTCTTCGACACCGAGGTGATGGCGAGCGAGGAGCCGCCGAGATTGGCGGCGCGCGGACCGTCGGCGGTCAGGCTCGGCATCAGATAGACGCCCCATTTGCCTGCCCCATCGGGCGATTCGGTGCGCACGGTGCCTTCATACCAGCCGCCGTACATCTGCGTGGCGACCTTGCCTGCGGTGTTGTTGGTGATCTTGGTGCTCCAGTCGGCAGAGGAAATGATGCCGGCGTCCTTCATCTCCTTGATCTTGGTCATGGCGTCGACGCATTTGGGCTGGTTGACGGTGATCGATTGACCGTCGGCGGAGAAGTAGGCGCAGCCCTGCTCGTTGGAAATCATGCGGAAGAATTCGGAATCGCCGTTGAAATCGGCGTTGGTCATCGTCACGCCGGGGTTGGCGGCCTGGATCTTCTTGGCGGCGGCGATGAAATCGTCCCAGGTCTTGATCGAGGACGGATCGACGCCGGCCTTCTCATAGAAGTCGCGGCGGTAGAACATCGCCACCGGGCCGGAATCCCAAGGCATCGCGTAGGCCTTGTCGTCAACCTCGAGCTCGGTGCGCTTGAAGTCGGGGAATTTTGCCTGGTCTTCCGCGGTGTAGCCGAGCGTGTGCAGGTCGACGAAGCAATCCGGGAACTGGCTCCAGTAGTTTTCGGCTTCGCCGTTCTCGATCGTCACGATGTCCGGCAGCCCCTCGCCGCCGGCGGCGCAGCCGGCGATCGACTTGTCGTAGGTCGGCTGGTTGCCGAGGTCCTCGACGGTCACCTTGATGTCGGGATACTGCTTGTTGAAGCCCGCTATGGTGGCCTTCAGCGACGAAGCGGCGATATTCCAGCTCCAGATCGTGATTTCACCGGACTGCGCAAAGGCCGGGCTGGAGCCCAAGGCAAGCGCGAGCGCGGCGCAGGTCAATTTTATGCGCATTGAAATCCTCCCATTTCAGTTGCTCTCTGTTTGCGAGCGTGGCTAGACTAGGCTTCGAGAACGCCTTGTCCGCGACAAAGGGAATAAGAAATGAGCGGAAAGTAAGATGCCGGAAAGGCCGTTTTACCAGCCCGGCGCCAGCAGCGTGGAGGGCCTGCCGCTGCTGCTGCAGATGTTCCACACCCAGCCCCTGGTGATGCTCAAGCCGCATTGGCACGCCCAGGTCGAGGTGAATTTCATCGTGCGTGGCGCCGTGCATTACCGCATGGACGGGCACGGGCTTTCGCTCTCTGCGGGCGACATGTGCCTGTTCTGGGGCGGCCTGCCGCACCAGATGGACGAAGCCTCCGACGATGCCATCTATGCCGGCGCGCATCTGCCGCTGGTGCATTTTTTCCGGCTGCATTTGCCCGCCGACGTCCGCAACAGGCTGATGACTGGCGCGACGCTGGTGACCGACGCCACCGACCGGTCGGACGACCACAATTTCGAGCGCTGGAACCGCTATGCCCGCTCCGGCGACCCGGTCAAGGCCGAGCATGCCGTCAACGAGCTTTTGCTGCGGCTGGAGCGGGTGCGGTTCGAGCCTTACCGGCTGGTGCCCGAAACCCCGGTCGAACAGGAGATAGGCAGTCCGTTCGATCAGCAATCGCTGCGCAATGTAGGGCGCATGTGCGACTTCATCGCCGAGAATTTCCTCTACGAGATCGATTGCGTCGACATCGCCGCGGCGGCCGATATCCATCCCAAATACGCCATGAGCATCTTCAAGAAATCGACCGGCATGACGCTCAACGAATATGTGAATCTGCTGCGCCTCAGCTACGCGCAGGCGCTGCTGATGCATCAGGATGCCAATGTGCTGCGCGTCGCCATGGAATCGGGCTTCGGTTCGCTCAGCGCCTTCAACAAGTCATTCCGCAAGCTTGCCGGCATGTCGCCGTCGGATTTTCGCAAGGGCGTGCCGGGAGTGAGGTGACGGTCAGCCGATGGTCCCTAAACCCCTCGGCAAGCGGTTCATCGGCGATGGCCCGTTGGCGGTGATCAGGAACTGGTCCTCGAGATTGAAGCTGGCGAGACCGTCGATGTAGAGCGGGATCTCGAATGCCAGCACCATGCCGGCTTCGATCACGACATCGCTGTCGGCCGAGATGAACGGCCATTGCTCCGAAAATACGGAATGGCCGACGCTGTGGCCGAAATGGCCGCGGCGATAGGAACGCAGGCCCTGGCGCGCCAGGCTTTCGCTGGCGGCGCGATGCACGGCGGCGAGCGGCTTTCCGGGCATAAGCGCGGCAAGCCCGTCGGCGAAGGCGCGTTCGGCAATTGCATGTAATTCGGCCTGTTCGGGCGACGGTGGCCCGAAGGTGAAATTCCGCGACATGTCCGAGGCATAGCCGTTCACGCTGCAGACCATGTCGGCCTTCAGCGGATCGCCTGCGGCGGCGACCGCATCGGCGCTTTTGGGGCGAGCGCCCAGCGTGACGTATTCGGCTGTCGAGATTTGCTGCGATGACCCGGCGGCTGCATCCGCGACGCCTTGCCGGTAGAGCGCGACCAGCTCCGACTGACGCATGCCGGTCGTCGCATGGCGCTGCAGCCGCGACAGGCCGGCTTCCGACACGACGATGCCCTGCTGCAGAAGGTCGATTTCGCTCTGCGATTTGATTGCCCGCAGCCTGTCGAGAACCGGCGAGCCGTTGACCAGGGGAGTCCCCGGCAACATCGCCTGCATCGCGGCAAAATCGCTGGCTGAGACAAAATCCAGTTCGATGCCGAGCGTCGCACGCTCCAGCCCGAATTCTGCGAGGATCGTTTTCAGCTCGCGGACGGAGCGGGCAAGCTCGAAGGTCGCCGGACGTGAAAAACCGGGCTCGCGGCCAACCAGGCCGGCCTCGATGCGCTGCGCCACGGGCCGGTCGGCCGTCGCCGGCTCGAGCGACGCCGATTCGATCCAGATCGCATGCGTGCGCACCACGGCGCCGGCCATCGCCGCCCGGAGCTGGCCAGCCTGGAAATCCGCCACCACGACGCCGATCGGCAGGTCGCCTCGCTTCGGGATGACCACGAAACCGGCGCCGGCCCGCCGGAACAGGCCGGCCGGGCCGATCCAGGCACCGGTGGCATATTGGAACGCCTCGGGCTCGCAAAGCACCAGCGCCTCGATGCCGGCGAGTTGCATCAGGTCTGTTGCGCGTTCTCGGTCGACAAAGCCGGTCACGAGTTCCCTCCAGTGCAATCGAGTTCGATGCCGACGCGGCGGCATTTGGCCTCAGCGTAGCTTCAGTGCCGCCGTGGAGCAGCTTTTTTCTGGAAGCGCTGTTCACCTTGAGAGTTCGTCGTCGGGAAACGAAAAAAGCCGCGGCGAACCGCGGCTTTCAACGCAACAAGTTGTCTGTTTCGAACCCCTATTCGGTTTCGTCAGAGGTGTCGTCGGCAGTGTCTGCCGCGTCTTTCGCGGCCTGCCTTGCCAGCGCTGCCTGCAGGGCCAGCGTGGCCTGCGGTGACGCCGGTGTCGTCGCAACGACCGCCGCTGCATGAGCGACTCCGGTCGTCGACTTGTCCTTGGCCGCGGCGGAAGTGGCGGCTCCGTGTCCCTGCGAGCCGGCCCCGGCCGAGTTTCCGCCGTTACCGTTGCTGCCGCCATTGCCGTTGCCATTGCCATTGCCGCCGGGAGCAGCGAGGACCGGAGACGCGACAAGGGTGAGAGCGGCTACAGTCGCGAATAGACAGGTGCGCGTTTTCATAGTTCCTCCTTCGAGTCGCCCTCCCGCCAGGATGGGTTCCCGATGAAAAGCATCAGGACTTCCGAATCCGAAAGTCGGCTTACCTAGCTTTGTTCAAATACAGTATTCTACAAGACGGACCTTGGTCCGAAATCGACACGCAAAAGTCCTGAATTTTATCGACAGCGTACTTCGCACGACCGCAGCGCCGGGATTTTTGCTGCCGGCAGATTATCCGGCGTCGCTACGGCGCAGTGTGCGTCGACTGACATGAGGTTAGGATCGAGGAGCCTCGCTGAGATCATTCAAGGCGATTGAGGAACATTCCTCATTTCGTGAAGTTGGGAGCGCAGGCGCGCTTTTGAGGTGCCGCTCTGCGATCTTGGCGCCAGGAACCGCCGACCATTCAACACCGCCCGAAAAATCGGCTGAATTCCGAAAATTAAACCGGCACCACGTCGCCCATGGCGTCCAAAAAGCTAGTGAGTTCAATTGGATGAATGGCTTGCCCGAAAAGATTCGAACTCCTGACCCCCAGATTCTGGTCTGAGAGTCGAGATCTAGGTGGTTCGAACGTGTCCCCTACTCCGTCAACGCTCCGGCTTCCCACGCCAAGGCACATCATGGTTTAGGAGCTTGGCTGAGATGCTCGAAATGAAGTACCCAACCCATACCTTATTCCATTCTGGAGCTTCCACGTTGATCGTAGCGGCCAAGGCCGCCGAGAATCCGAGATGGTCAATACCAGTGAAATGGTGCAGGTTCTTCTGGACCTACGTGGCAAGCAAGCCGCTGAGCAGACGTAGCTTCCTGATTTCAGCATATGGACCCTCTTTGTAATACGAATTGAAAATTGCGCCCTCATGTTTCAGAACAGGTCGGTAGACCCGCGAGGATGGTTTCGAATCCCGCGGGTCGCTACGGTCCTCAAGGCGAGAATTCTAAGAGACGTTCAACAATGACCCAGCACGCAGAAAACGCTCGAATTCTCATGTACAGCCACGACACGTTCGGGCTCGGCCATTTGCAGCGCTGCCGGACTATCGCGCATTCGCTGGTCGAGGATTTCCGCGGACTTCAGGTGCTTATCATTTCGGGTGCGACTATCGCTGGCGCCTTCGACTACCGCGCCCGTGTCGACTTCGTGAAGATCCCCAGCGTCATCAAGCTGCGTAACGGCGAATACACCTCGCTGGAAAAGGACATCGATCTGCATGAGACGCTAAGGATGCGCCAGTCGATCATCCGCCATACAGCTGAGACCTTCCGGCCGGATATCTTCATCGTCGACAAGGAACCGCTCGGCCTGCGCGGTGAGATTGAGGACACGCTGTCCTACCTCAAGACGCGGGGCACCACGCTGGTGCTTGGCCTGCGCGAGGTGATGGATGCGCCGCATCTGCTCGAAGCAGAGTGGGCACGCAGAGACGTGATGCGCAAGATAGGCGTCTTCTACGACAAGGTCTGGGCCTATGGTCCGCCGGATTTCTACGATCCGTTGACCGGCCTGGATGTACCCCCGGCTGTCAGGGCAAAGATGAGGTTCGTCGGTTTCCTGCAACGGAGCCTGCAGCGGAACGAGTTGCCCGGCCACCGGCCCGAGGGCGACTATATCCTCGTTACCACCGGTGGCGGCGGTGACGGCGCCGATCTGATCCACGACGTCATCGATGCCTATCAGCAGGATCCGCAATTGCAGCATAGAGCCCTGATCGTGCTTGGGCCTTACATGCCGGCGCGCAAGCGCAACAAGCTGCTCAGGAAGGGGTCCAAGATCCCCTACATCAAGATCATCGAGTTCGACAACCGCATGGAAGACCTGATTGCCGGCGCCAAGGCGGTAGTGGCGATGGGCGGCTACAACACCTATTGCGAGATACTGTCTTTCGACAAGCCGGCGCTGATCGTGCCGCGCGTCGAGCCCCGCCGGGAACAACTGATCCGCGCACGGCGCGCAGCCGAACTCGGCCTCATCGAGATGCTTTTGCCGGAAGAAGCCGAGGATTCCCGGCGGTTTGCAGATGCACTGAAGGTGCTGCCGGACCGGCCCCGCCCATCGCAGAGCAATCCGCATCTGACGCTGGAGGGGCTGCCTCACATTTCCGAAATCGTCGCGGAACTGCTCGACCGGCGGGCCGGCCATCACCTTTCGGTCATTGAAGGAATGACCTGAGTTGCAACATCGCAAGATCGTCGTGGTTCTGAAGGGTTATCCGCGGCTGTCCGAAACCTTCATCGCGCAGGAACTGCTCGGTCTTGAGCGTGCGGGGTTCGACCTGATACTCGTCGCGCTCAGGCGGCCGACCGACGAAAAACGCCACCCCGTGCATGACGAGATCAAAGCGCCCGTCCATTATCTACCGGAATATCTGCATGAAGAGCCGCTGCGCGTGCTTCGCTCGCTGTTTGCCTATCTGCTGCGTCCGGGCTTCTGGCGCGCGCTCGGATCGCTGGCTGCCGATATGCCCCGCGACTTTACGCGCAATCGCGCGCGCCGCTTCGGGCAAGCGCTCGTGCTGGCGGCCGAATGGCCGGAAGACGCGGCCTGGCTGCATGCACATTTCGCGCACACACCGGCATCGGTGACGCGCTATGCCAGCCAGCTTCGTGGCCTGCCCTGGACCTGCTCGGCCCATGCCAAGGACATCTGGACTTCGGCGGACTGGGATCTGGCCGGCAAGCTTTCCTCGGCGCGCTGGACGGTCACTTGCACGAAAACCGGCTTCGACCGTCTGAAAAAACTCGCTAACGGCAACTCGTCTGTGCACCTGAGCTATCATGGGCTCGACCTTGATCGCTTCGGCAGTTTCGGCGAGGCGCGAAAGCAGCATGACGGCTCGGCGCCGGACGAACCGGTTGTCGTCCTGAGTGTCGGGCGCGCCGTTGAAAAGAAAGGTTACGATACGTTGCTGCAGGCCCTTGCCCTGTTGCCCGGCGATCTGGCGTGGCGTTTCGAGCATATCGGCGGCGGCGAGGAACTGGAACGGTTCAAGGCGCTGGCGCAAAAGCTCGGCCTGGATGGTCGAGTCTCTTGGAAGGGCGCGCTTGCGCAGGAGGAAGTGCTTGAGCACTACCGCCGCGCCGACATCTTCGCCCTGGCTTGCAGGATCACCGCAAATGGCGACCGCGACGGTCTGCCGAACGTTCTGGTGGAGGCGGCTAGCCAGCGGCTTGCCTGCGTGTCGACCGATATTTCCGGCGTGCCGGAGCTTTTATCGCCGGATGAAACCGGGTTGCTGGTTCCGACGGAAAACCCGATTGCCCTGGCACAGGCGCTGGAGCGCCTGATCCGTGATCCCGTGCTCCGCGACCGCCTCGGCGACGCCGCGGAGCGGCGCGTGCGCGGCAATTTCGATCATATGGCAAGCATTGGACAGCTCAAGGAACTGTTCGAGCGGGAGTGGCGGGCCGCCGAATGAAGCGGCTGCGCGCTTTCTTCTATGTCCAGCACCTGCTCGGCATCGGCCATCTCGCGCGCGCCAGCCGCGTTGCAGCGGCTCTGGTCGAGGACGGGTTTGACGTAACTGTCGTTACCGGCGGAGCGCCGATCGCCGGGTTTCCGGGACTGGGGATAAAATCTGTAACCCTGCCACCTGTCACCTCCGGTGATGAAGGATTTTCCGGACTTGTCGACCTGCAGGGCAACCCGATCGACGATGATTTCAAGAAATGGCGTTCGGAGATGCTGCTGCAGGCATTCCGGGATTGCAGGCCTGATATCGTCATTGTCGAGGCGTTTCCATTTGGGCGCCGGCAGATGCGTTTCGAACTCTTGCCGCTGATCGAGGCCATCGACGCGACGTCGCCCAGACCGCTGCTGGCGACGTCCGTCCGTGATATTCTCCAGGAGCGCGTCAAGCCGGGCCGAAACGAGGAAACGGTCGATCTCATCAACAGGCATTTCGATCTTGTTATGGTCCACGGCGATCCGGCTTTCGCAACCATCGACAGGACATTTCCACTGGCTGGGGCGATCAGGGCCGAGGTCACCTACACAGGGCTCGTTGCCGCGCCGCCATCGCCCGCGGCCTCCGAGCGCTTCGATGTTCTGGTGTCGGTTGGCGGCGGGGCTGCCGGAAAGAGCCTTGTCAGCTCCACCATCGCAGCGGCGCGGAATGCCAACAACGCTTGGAAATGGTGTTTGATCACCGGCCCAAACCTGCCGAAAGACGAGTTTGACGCGATCGCACGCGATGCCACGCCGGGCCTGTCCATCTTCCGGTTCCGCGAGGATTTCGCCAGCCTGCTGACCGGCGCCCGCCTGTCAGTCTCGCAGGCGGGTTACAACACGGTCTGCGATGTCCTGCGCGCGGGTTGTCGCTCCCTGCTCGTTCCATTTGCAGCCGGCGGCGAAACCGAACAGACGGTTCGCGCCCTGATGCTCGAAGAACTCGGTCTTGCAACGGTGCTGATGGAAAAGGACCTGACGCCTGAAGGTTTGGCGCAAGCGATCGAACAGGCGCTTGTGGGACCGACGCCATCCGCGCATCGCCTCGATCTGCAGGGCGCGCGTCGCTCCGCGCAAATCCTGCGCGAGCGGTATCGAACATGGTCCCTAAATGTGGGGCCTGGTTTCGGAAAAGTTCATGATCAAACAGACGATAGATCCTAGAGCGGTTCATCGGTTCACGGAAACGCAGAACCGCTCTATCTCTTTGTTTTGACGCAATTCCCAAGGGAAAGAGCTACGCGCTTTTCCCGGGAAAACCGTTTCACACGTTTCCTGGAATTGCTCCAAAGCGCGTCGTATCTGGTGAGATTCGTGCGACGCGCTTCAAGTCCTGTTTTATGCGTGTCGTTGTCCCAAAACCGCTACGCACTTTGGGCGAAATGCATCAAACAGTTCCAATCAGCATGAAGCGCGTATAATTTTTTGTCGGCAGTTCGCCGGAGAACCGCACCTCCCGTAGCGCCGCCATTTCCTCGAAGGCTGCAAGTGAAGCCACGCAGTTGATGTGCGTCGGCTCGCTGAAATAATCGTTCGATTGCAGCAGTACATTCGTGCCCCGCGGAAGCAGAGCAAGCCAGGCGCGCAGATCGGCTATGTGTTCGCAGCTCGTATTGACCATCAGGTCGGGCCGCCCGGCCGCATAGTCGAGTGCGTACATATCTGCCGTCAGTGCCCGGAACCGGTCGCCGGCTTCCCGGTTGAGGGTCCGGGCGACCGGCGCGACTTCGGGATCGATGTCGATGCTATCGACCGCCGCGATGTCGAAGCGAGCGTCGTTGAAAAGCATTGCCGGCAATACGCCGTACCATCCACCCAGGACCCATATGCGCTCGAACCGGCCGCCGCAGCTTTCGAACAGCCTGTCGAGCGCCCACATCTTGCAGGCGACCTGCTTGTGGTTGAAGGCGTTGGCGATATCGGCCTTCGGATGCTTGGCGACGACGCGCGCCAGCCCTGACACGAGAGGGCAGTTGACATAAGCAGCAATTCCCCGCGTGAGGTCCAAGGCTTGCTCGTGCCAGTCCATGGCATTGCGTGGTTGCGTGACATCCATCATAATTCGTCTTGTATGTTGGGATTTTGGGCGACACAACGCAATCTTGCCTCCCGCAAGACTGTTTGATTCCGCGGACGTGATCATGCTGCAAGCCGCTTGGCTATTGCCCGGTGCCGGAGAGAGCCTGTTGCATCTGTCCGGATCATCGGCGTCCATTCGCCAGCACCAGCCGCGCAGCTGCGGCCTCGTGCTGCTCGGCTGTTCGCCAAAGCCCTGCGAAAGCCGCGGACCGTTTGGCCAGCTGCTTTCTTCGCCGATCAACAATGCCCATGTCGTTGCCATCGACCATGCGCCGGAACTGGATCGCGCCGCCTCGCAGGTTCCCTGCATCGTTGAGCGCAGGACAATGTCCGTGCACAGCAGCTTCGAGCTCATCGTTGGCGACGAAGAAATTGCCGATACGCCATTCGCCAGCAGGTGCTTTTACATCCTGCATCCTTCCAACTGAAGGGTCCACAGTCGCATATGGAAGCCAGCCTAGCCCGCTATATCTGGACGCACACCAAGAAGCAGCAGCTCTGGATATTGATGATCGTCGTGCTTTCGATGATCCCGTATTTCATGTCGTTCGACCTGCCGAAGCTGATCGTCAACGGACCGATCCAAGGTCGCGGCTTCGAGCAACCAGGCGCGACCCAGCCATTCATGAGGCTACACTATAACCTGCCGTTCATTGGAGAGGTCCAGTTCTTCTCCGGTTTTCAGCTCGACCGCATGGAGACCCTGTTTGCCCTGAGCCTTGTGTTCCTCTTACTAGTCGTCATCAACGGCCTGTTCAAATTCTACATCAACACCTACAAGGGCCGCCTCGGCGAACGCATGCTGCGGCGTATCCGCTTCGATCTGGTCGACCGCGTGCTGCGTTTTCCGCCGGTTTACTTCAAGCGGGTCAAATCCGCCGAAGTGGCGACCATGGTGAAGGACGAGGTGGAGCCGCTGGGCGGCTTCATCGGCGACGCCTTCCTGCAGCCGGTGCTGCTCGGCGGCCAGGCGCTGACGGCCATGCTGTTCATCATGATCCAGAACGTCTGGCTCGGAATGATAGCGGTCGTGATCGTGGCGATCCAGATCGTGCTCATCCCGCGAATGCGGCGGCGGCTGATCGTGCTCGGGCGCCAACGGCAGTTGACGGCGCGCGCGCTTTCGGGCCGGGTTGGCGAAATCGTCGACGGCATCGGCGCGGTTCACGTCCACGATACATCAAACTACGAGCGCGCCGACATAGCTGCCCGGCTCGGGCTCATCTTCAAGATCCGCTTCGATCTTTACCAATGGAAATTCATGGTGAAGTTCCTCAACAATTTTCTCGCGCAGCTCACGCCCTTTCTGTTCTACATGATCGGCGGGTATCTGGTCATCCTGGGGCGGCTGGACGTCGGCCAGCTCGTGGCCGTGATCGGCGCCTACAAGGACCTGCCCGGACCGATGAAGGAACTGATCGACTGGGATCAGGATCGGCAGGATGTCCAGGTCAAATATCAACAGGTCGTTGAACAGTTCACCGTCGAAGGTCTCATTGCGCCGAAAATCGGGGCATTGACGATCGACGATCCCGATCCGATGACCAAGCCGCTGTCGGCGATCAATCTGTCCATAGCAGACGATGGCGGTGCAATGCTCCTCAACCGCATCTCCCTCCAGGTCAAGCCGGGTGAGACGGTGGCGCTGGTCAGTACCGCAACAGGTGGAGCGGAGGCGCTTGCAGAAGCCTTCGCGCGGCTGAACTGGCCGGACAGCGGAAGGGTCGCTTCGGGCAGCGACGACCTGCTTGAACTTCCCGAAGCAGTAACCGGCCGGCGCATGTCGTATGCCTCGTCGGATGTTTTCCTGTTCCAGGCAAGCCTCCGCGACAACCTGCTCTACGGGTTGAAGCATGCGCCGCTGACATCGGTGCCTTACGACGGTGCTGCGGCAGACCAGCACCGCTGGAACATCCACGAGGCGCGCCGGTCGGGCAATCCGGATCTTGATATCCACAGCGACTGGATAAACTATGCTTCCGCTGGCGCTACCGGCCCGCACGACCTCTTTGAAGCCGTGCGCCGGGTGCTCGACGCTGTTGTTCTGTCGCGCGACATTCTGGATCTTGGCTTGCGCTCTTCGGCCGACCTCACGCGTCACACGGAGCTTGCCAGGCGGATCGTCGAGCTGCGTGCGGCGCTGCGTACCCGGCTGGAACAAGAAGGGCTGAGCGGACTGGTGGTTCCTTTCGAACCGGGCGCCTACAATAAGGAAGCAACGATCGGCCAAAACCTGCTCTTCGGCGCTGCCGCCGGCCCCGAACTGGCCGACAGGGCCCTGGCGGCCAATCCCTATTTTGCTTCCGTGCTGAGGCAAGCCGGTCTCGACCGCACGCTCTACGAAATGGGCTTGGAGATCGCCAAACAGGCGATCGAGCTGTTTGCCGACCTGCCGCCCGATCATCAGTTCTTCCAGCAGCTCGCCTTCATGAGCGCCGAGGAGATACCCGCCTACGAAACCTTGCTGCAACGGCTCAAGAACCGTCCCTACGAGGCGGTTTCGGAGAACGATCGCGCCATGATCGTCACCTTGAGCTTTGCCTATATCGAGCCCCGGCACCGCTTCGGCCTGCTGAGCGACGAGCTGATGAGCAAGATCGTCGCTGCACGCAACCGGTTCTATGAAGACCTGCCGCCCGAGCTGCACAATGCGGTCGAACGGTATGATCCTGCCAAATACATTGCCGCGGCCACCGTCATGGATAATGTCCTGTTCGGGCGTGTGGGCAACAATCATCCCGACGCGCCGGACCGCATACGCTCCATCGTCTATGACATTCTTGACGAACTGGGGCTTTATGGCGAACTTCTGGATGTCGGCCTGGACTTCAACGTCGGCTCCGGCGGCAGGCGGCTCACCGGTGGACAGCGACAGAAGCTCGATGTTGCCCGGGCCTTGCTCAAGCGTCCCGATTTTCTCATTCTCAACCGGCCGCTGTCGGCGCTCGACCAGCGCATGCAGGATAAGGTGCTTCGAAATGTGCTCGAGGAAGCCAGGCGCGACGGCCATTCGCCGGCAATTGTGTGGGTCCTGACGAATCCGGCAATGGCGATGATGTTCGATCGCGTTATCGTCTTCGACTCGGGTCAATTGGCGGAAGACGGAACACACGAGACACTTTTGGCAGGGAACGGTATCTTCAAGGAACTGTTGTCATAGAGCAACGGACATTCAGATGGGATCATTCTGCCGGTGCACGACATCGAGCTCGCCGCCTTTCGCGTGGTTTGTCTCGCCATCCCGGAAAGAGAATTGATTCCATCTGGGCGTTCGTTGCTCTAGTCTGGCAAACGCGAATTTTGGAAGGTTCGACAATGCTGCTCAAGGATGAAGTTGGAATGCTGCAACGCGTTCCCTTGTTCTCTGCCATCGAGCCGACAAAGCTCAAGCTGCTTGCGTTCACATCCGATCGTGTCAGCTACAGCGCCGGCCAGATCCTTTTCCGGCAGGGCGACGAGGGAGACGCCGCCTATGTCATCCTTTCAGGCAGGGCGGATATTCTTGTCGATTCCGACAGCGGACCGATAAAAGTTGCCGAACTGGAGCCAAATTCGATCGTTGGCGAGATCGCCATATTGTGCAACAGCTCCCGCACTGCCACCGTCAGAGCGGCAAGTCCGCTGGAAGCCCTGAGAATCCGCAAGGATCATTTCCTGAGGCTTATGAGGGAGTTCCCGGAAATGACCATCGAGATATTGCGGGTTCTTGCCGATCGCCTAAGCCATACGACGGCGGATCTGATCGACGCACGAAGCGCCAAATAACGAAGGACGTGCGCTCGATCCTCGCCGTCGTGACGGCACTGTCCTCTCGCTGAGAAGGTCACCCGGAGAGAGCCTGTCTCGCCTAGCAGCAGTTGTTTGGATATGATGGGCGAAGGGGTAGCATGGACGACAACGTTTTCCTGGTCAGGTTTTGGGGTGTCCGCGGCAGCATTTCGGTATCAGGGCCAGAATTCTCTCGCTATGGCGGCAACTCAATCTGCGTCGAGATGCGATGCGGTAAGCATACGCTTCTGTTCGACGCAGGCTCTGGCCTACGGCCTGCCGGCGCGGCGCTTCAGGCGTTGGGCGTGACCGATTTCGACCTGCTTTTCACCCATTGCCATTACGATCACATCATCGGGCTGCCGTCTTTTGCGCCGATCTATGACCGGGGCGCCAAGGTTACGCTTTGGTCCGGGCATCTTGCAGGACACATGACGACCCGGCAGATGGTCGATGAGTTCATGCGGCCGCCGTGGTTTCCGGTGAAACTGGAGGCCTGCAAGGCAAGCCTCGACTATCGCGATTTCGTATCCGGAGACGTACTTCGGCCGCACGAAGGGGTAGTGGTCCGAACCGGCAGTCTTATGCATCCGGGCGGCTGCATAGGCTATCGGGTCGAATGGGGCGGCCGCGTCGTGGCGGTGATCACAGACACTGAGCACGAGCCGGACAAACTCGATCAGGCGGTGCTCGGCCTGATCGAAGATGCCGACCTCGTCATTTACGATTGCACCTACACCGAGGAGGAAATGGAACGCCGCCGCGGTTACGGGCACTCGACATGGCAACAGGGCGTCAAGCTCTGTGAGGCGGCGGGTGCGCGCGGGCTTGCCCTGTTTCACCACGATCCGACACGCACCGACAAGGAACTGGACAAGATCCAGAAACTGGCCAAGGACAGGTTTTCCGGCGCTTTTGCCGCGCGGGATGGCCAGACGCTCAAACTTCCAGTCTCACTGCGCAAAAAGCCCTGAGCTATTTTCCTCTATCTCTTTGTTCTGGTGCAAATCCCAAGGGAAAGCGCTACGCGCTTTTCCCGGGAAAACCGTTCACACTTTTCCTGGAATTGCTCTACCGGCGCTGCGCCTGATCAATGTCCTGATCGGAAGCCATGCGCAGGCTTCACTCTGTGCGGTGACCGTGAACAGCCGTTCGAGGAAGAGCCACGCCGATTGATCATGTACGAGATGGTGGGTGAGCAGGCCCACCGGTTCGCCGCCATCGAATGCATGCTGCAATTGCGCGATGATAGCCTGAACCAATAGGCCGTGATCGCGGCAGCCGCGCGTGCCATGCCAATCCATGATGTCGACATTGCTGTTGATGACCGCAAGTGAAGCCGGCCTTGGCGGCCCATAGACCGACAGTGCCGTAAATCCTAACGATCCAAGGTCGGATACCAAGCCGGCGTCGATCCTGTTCCAGGGTGGCACCAGCATCGGAACGGCACGTGCGCCGTGCAGGCCGGTTACGTGCGCCAGCCCGCGAGCCAGATCATCGAGCACCGCCTCGCGTGGCCGATGCGCGCCGAGCTCCTGCTTCTTCTGGCCCTCAGGCGCATGATTTCGGTGCGCCCAGCCATGGATGGCGACCGTGGCATGCGGCGCCTCGTCAAGCCGAACGACAAGCTTCTCGTCAGTCAGGGCGGGAATGACGGCCAGGGTCACCGGAACCGCGAATTCGCCAGTGAGGTCGAGCAGCCGATCAAGCGCAGGCGTCGTATCCACGGCGTCATCGTCGCGCAGCCAGAACTCTGCCTTACGGTCCGCCCGTTGCCGGCTCGCCAGTTCCTCCACCAAGGGTTGCCAGATTTGATCGGATGTCATGAGACCGGGATCGTCGCAAGAAGTTCGGCCAGACGCGCCGCCGCAGCACCGAGAGAACGTTCTTCGAGGATGAAACGTCTGGCTTCTGCGGCCATGATGGATCTTTCGTCGTTACGGGCCAGAAGCCTTTCAATGGCAGAAGCGAACGCCGCCACATCGCCCGGCGGGGTGAGAAACCCGGCCTGGCCATCCCGCACGACCTCCGGCACGCCGGCGATGTCCTGAGCCACAACCGGAAGGCCCGCGGCCTGTGCTTCAAGATAGGCAACACCATAGGCCTCGCCGAAACCCGGCCAGACGTAAATTCCCCCACTGTAGAGGACATCCGGCACGGCGGCTGGCTCAATCGCGCCAAGCCATTCGATACGGTCGGCGGGCAAGCCGGCGAATTGCGCTCTGACCGCTTCGCGGGCAGGTCCGTCCCCGACGACCGACATGGTCCAGGGCAGGTGAGCGATCGAACTCAGCGCCTGCGCCAGCATGCGATAGCTTTCGACTTTGTCGCCCGGGCGCATCATGGCCACGGTAACGAGGCGCGTCGGGCAACCCCGTGCCGGCGTTTCCCGGAATACCGATGTGTCGATGAAGGGCGAAAGCATGCCGAAAGCGGCGTCGGGTACCGCATCTGCCAGTCCCTGACGATCCCTTTGCGTGAAGCAGATGTTCAGCGCCGCCTGTTCGACGGCTCGCGCCACCAACGCTTGCGTATCGGCCCACAAGCCGATGTTGCGCCGCCTCGAATAGGAGGCTTCCGCTGTCACATAGGGGATAGCAAAGGCCAACGCCAGTTCGGGCCCGATCGGGTCGGGCGCCTTGTAATAGGGATGATAGGTGAACCACAGATCGGGCTTGCCGTCACGATCCCAAAGCCTTGCCAGCCGCGTGGCTTCCTCCCGGGCCTCGATCTTGAGCGCATCGAAACTTTTCGAATCCGGTTCGCGTAGATAGAAGCGCGTTTCGGAGGCCAGTTCGACGCTATGCCCTCCATGCTCCAGCGCCTTGACCAGCATCCGTGCCATCTGGCGGTCGCCGGAGGCAACGGGATGATTGGGCGACTTCAGCGGCGCGTAGAAGGCAATTCGCATCGCCGGACCCTATCATCGGAAAGCCTGCGCAAGTCAATTTCGAAGCATGAACGACTTCACCTTCAAGCACTGGAATGTGCTATCTGATGCTCATGGAAACAGCTGCCGCGTCCGACCCGTTTGTCGCTTCTTTGCCGGTCTTCGCAAAGTTCGAAAGCGTTGCCGATATCGATAACTATCAGCCGCTCCCCGATAGCTGGGCGCTGGCCACCGCCGACATCGTCGGCTCGACCAGGGCGATCGAGGCGGGGCGCTATAAAACCGTCAATATGGCCGGCGCCAGCGTCATTTCGGCGTTGCTCAATGCGCTGGGTAGGCAAGATCTTCCCTTTGTCTTCGGCGGCGACGGCGCGCTCGTGGCGTTTCCCGGCTCGGCGCTGGAGATCACCCGCAACGCGTTGGCGGCTGTCCAGAGATGGGTGGCGGACGAACTGGATCTGACCTTGCGTGCCGCAATCGTGCCGATAAAGGATATAAGAGCGCAAGGCCTCGACGTTCGCGTGGCGAGGTTCCAGGCCTCCGATGCGGTCTTCTATGCCATGTTCGCCGGAGGTGGTGGCAGTTGGGCGGAAGCCGAGATGAAAGCGGGGCGCTACCGCATCGATCCTGCGCCAGCCGGCGCGCGGCCGGACCTGACCGGCCTCTCGTGCCGCTGGAACCCGATCGAAGCCCGGCACGGCGAAATCGTCTCGATCATAGCCATACCGGGGGCGTCGCGCGATTTGCGCGGTTTTCAGTCTCTGGTTTCCGACATCATCGCCCTTGCCGGCAGGCAGGAACGCGATGGCCACCCGGTGCCGGTGAACGGGCCGGACTACAGTTTGCTGCCCGCCGGCCTCGATATCGAGTCGCGGGCCACGGCGCCGGCAGGACGGCGGTGGCTGTCGAAGCTGTGGATAGTGTTCCTGATGACGCTTACGGCTGTTGCGGATAGATTTGGCTGGACGATCGGCAGATTCGATCCGAAGATCTACAAACGCGAAGTGGCCAGCAATTCGGATTTCCGGAAGTTCGACGATGGCTTGAAGATGACCATCGACGTTGACGCGGATGTGTTGCAACGGATCGAGAACCGGCTGAAACAGGCGGAAGAGGCGGGCATCTGCAACTATGGCCTGCACCGCCAGAAATCGGCCTTGATGACATGCCTCGTCGCATCGCCGCTGCAGCGCGATCACGTTCATTTCATCGATGGCGCCGCCGGCGGCTATGCGATGGCTGCTGCAAGCCTGAAGGCGAAGGTGCCGGTCTGACGGCTTGCGGACATCGATTTTCCGCAATATGCCTCGGGGCTCTTGGGGCCGGTGAGCCTCACCATGGAAGCGGACGGCCTGTCCGAATTGACGGGAAGCAGATTGTTGGACGCCTCACGATCGACATATGACCGTCTTCTGAACCGGATTTCGACGCGTACCGCGCAAGTCGGCGTGATCGGACTGGGCTATGTCGGGCTGCCGCTGGCGGTTGCGATCGCACGCGCCGGCTTCCCGGTTTCCGGCTTCGACATCGAAGCCCAGAAGGTCGAGAGCCTGAACAGCGGCCAATCCTACATCGAGGCGGTGACGTCGACAGCCCTTGCCGGCCAGGTGGCAAGTGGACGGTTCCGCGCCACTGCGGATTTCGCCGAACTAGCCGTCTGCGATGTCATAATCGTCTGCGTTCCGACACCGCTGACGAAACACCGCGAGCCGGATCTCTCCTTTGTCAGGAACACCGCAGGCACCATCGCGAAGCATCTGCGTCTCGGCCAGCTGATCGTGCTGGAATCGACCACCTATCCCGGCACCACCGACGACGTGATCAAGCCCATACTGGAAGAAACCGGCTTGCAGTCGAAGACAGACTTCTTCCTCGGCTTTTCGCCCGAACGCGAGGATCCCGGCAACCGCAGCTTTGAAGTCGCGACGATCCCCAAGGTCGTGGCAGGGGACGGCATTGAAGCGGCGACGCTTGTGCAGGCTTTTTACCAGGGCGTGGTCAAGACCGTCGTTCCGGTTTCCACCACGGCGACCGCCGAGGCGGTCAAGCTGACGGAAAACATCTTCCGCTCGGTCAACATAGCCCTCGTCAACGAGTTGAAGGTCGTGCTCGGTGCGATGGGGATCGACATCTGGGAGGTGATCGAGGCGGCAAAGACCAAGCCCTTCGGCTACATGCCTTTCTATCCTGGCCCTGGACTTGGCGGGCACTGCGTTCCGATCGATCCCTTCTACCTGACGTGGAAGGCGCGCGAATACGAACTGCCGACCCGCTTCATCGAGCTGGCGGCAGAGATCAACACGGCCATGCCGCGTCATGTCGTCGATGAACTGGCGAAGGCGCTGGACCGGCGCTGCGGCAAGGCGCTCAGCCGCTCGCGCATTCTCATCATCGGGCTCGCCTATAAGAAGAATGTGCCCGACATTCGCGAAAGCCCCTCATTGCGGCTCATTGAACTCATCGAGGAATGGGGCGGCAAGGCGGAATTCCACGATCCGCATGTTACCGAAATCCCGGCCACACGGGAGCATATGGCGATCAAGGGGCGTCGCTCGGTCGAATTGACCGAGCTGGCCTTGAAGGATTTCGACGCTGTCGTCGTTGCAACCGACCACGACGCGATCGACTATCAGGCGATCGCCGATTACGCTCGACTGATCGTCGATACACGCAATGTTTTTGGCCGCCTCGGGCTAGCCCGAGAGACGGTGGTGAAGGCCTGACGGCGTCCGAGCCGGCGAATTTGTGGCGGATCAAGGAGATTTCGAGATAGCATGAACACAGCGCAAGCAGAAATTTCTGCCATTCTCATGGATAAGGTTGCCGATTGGCTGACCCAATCGGCGTTGGCGGGCGACGACCTGAAAACATTGGTAAGGGGCTTTTGTGAACGGCTGGCTGCTGCCGGCCTGCCGTTGAAGCGGGTGCATTTGAGCTTTTCGATGCTTCATCCGCTTTATGACGCGCTTGGCTTCACCTGGCTCCGCGGCCAGGGCCTGGAAGTGGAAGGCTTCCGCAATGAGGACGGCGTTCATTCTGACAGATTCCTGACCAGCCCATACTACCATCTGCTCAGCCACAAGCTCGACCATCTGCGGCGCCGGCTCGACCCGTCGGTGCCGTCGGAATTTCCTGTTTTCGATGACCTCAAGCTTATGGGCGTCACCGACTACATGGCTTTCGTCCATCCCTTCAGCGGCAACACCAGTCAGGGCATGATCGGGTCTTGGTCCACCGACAGTGCTGCAGGCTTCAGCGACAGCATGATTTCGGCGCTGCTGCGCATCCAGAACCATCTCGCTATCGCAACCAAGATGGCGGTGCTCACCAAGCTTGCCGACAACATGATGACCACTTATCTCGGCGGCGACGCCGGCAGGCGGGTGCTGGACGGCCAGATCAAGCGCGGCGAGGGCGACACAATCCGGGCTGCACTGGTCATGGCCGATATGCGCGGGTCGACAAGGCTTGCCGAAACCTCCGGCCGCGAAGTCTATATCGATACGCTGAACCAGTTTTTCGATGCCATTGCTGCACCTTTCAATCGCAGAGGCGGGCAGATCATGAGTTTCCTGGGGGATGGCTTCATTGCCGTCTACCCTTGCGAAAGGCACCGTGCGCAGTCCGAGATCGCCTGCCGGGCTGCCCTTGCGGCAGCGCACAAGGCCACCGCGCGCATGATGGATCTCAATCTGCGCAGAAAGGAGCAGCGGTTGGGCGACATTAAATTCGGTATCGGCCTGCATGTCGGCAATGTGATGTTCGGCAATGTCGGGCTTACCGACCGGCTCACATTCTCTGCCTTCGGCTCGGCTGTAAACGAGGTCCAGCGCCTTCAGACCCTGACCAAGAAATATTCGCACAGCGTTCTCGCCAGCGAAGATTTCGCCGGCTATTGCAGCGCCAATAGCTGGCTGACGCTCGGCAAGGAGGAACTGGCGGGCATCAAGAAGAAGCTGACGGTGCTTTCACCCGATTTGTCGGGTGCTCTCGCACTCGATGAAGACGGTGCGCTGGAGCCGATTTACGACCGAATATCGGACGCCGAGCAGGTCATGCTGCTTCATCGCGATGCCGCGCGGCTGTCGGCGGGCGACCCGAGGAAGCTCCAGTAACCGCCACGATCCGATCCGAACGCGTTTGGTATGCAGTCCGGTCGCCGGTTCCGCCAGGGAACTGGCGACTGTTCGAATCCAAGTTGCTCTAGGCTGGCAATGCGATAGTCTCGCCTTCTGGACGTGCCAGAGTGGGGGCTGGTGTGAGAATGAATTTGGGCGTTGATCTACTGCGGATCGAGGATGTTGGCATCTCTTTTGCCATTATAGGGGGACCGTTGCATGCCGTCAGGCGTGCAAATCTTCGCGTCCTGCCCGGCAAGGTTACCGCGCTTGTGGGCGAGTCCGGTTCCGGAAAATCGGTTCTCAGCCAGGCTGTGATGGGCATTTTGCCGAACACAGCCCATGTTCGCGGCCGTATCCTGTTTTCCGATCCTGAAAAGCCCGGCACGACGCAGGATATCCTGCAGATGCCGCGTGACGGACCCGAAATACGGGCGTTGAGAGGCAGCCGCATCGGCAAGATATTTCAGGAGCCGATGACATCACTGTCGCCGCTGCATACGATCGGCAATCAGGTGAGCGAATCCCTGCAGATTCATACGCCCATGGCTCGGGTGAAGCGCAAGGCGCGGACCGAGGAAATGCTCGGACTTGTCGGCTTTCCCAACCCCAAGCGCGCCTATGACATGTATCCCTTTGAACTTTCGGGAGGATTGCGTCAACGCGCAATGATCGCCATGGCGCTTATCTGCCGGCCCGCCCTGTTGATCGCCGACGAGCCGACGACGGCGTTGGACGTCACCATCCAGGCGCAAATCCTGCAATTGCTGCGCGAGCTTCAGACGAAGCTGAACATGGCGATGCTGCTGATCACGCACGACCTTGGCGTAGTCGCCAATGTAGCCGACGAGGTGGTGGTCATGTACCATGGCGACATCATGGAAGCGGGACCCGTGGAGGCGATATTCCGCCGGCCAGGCCACCCTTACCTGAAGGGCCTGATGGCAGCCGTTCCGCATTTCGACCTAAAGCCTGGCGAAAGGCTACAGGCGCTCCGCGAGGTGCCGGTGAATGTCGAGAACCTGCTCGGCAAGCAGACGGCGCCGGCATCGAAGGGGCCGGACGACCTCCTGCTGTCGGTCAAGGATCTGACAAAGACCTTCACGATCCGCAAGTCCGGATGGTTCGGCGGAGATCATCAAACCTCTGTTCGCGCCGTGGACGGCGTGAGCTTCGATATCAGGCGGGGTGAGTGCCTGGGTCTTGTCGGCGAAAGCGGCTCCGGCAAAACCACCGTCAGCAAGATCCTCATGCGGGCTGTCACCCCTAGCGGCGGCTCTGTGATCTTCAACGGCCGCGATGGTCCGATCGACGTCTTGGAAGCCGAGGGAGACGCGCTGCGCCTGTTGCGCGCGAAAATCCAGATGGTCTTTCAGGATCCGGTTTCGTCGCTTTCACCTCGCATGACGGTGGAGAACATCTTGAGCGAGCCACTGGAAATCCATCAACGCGGCAATGCCGCGTCCCGACTCGCCACGGTCAAGAGCCTGATGCAGGCAATCGGGCTCGATCCGCGCTTCATAAAGCGTTATCCGCACAGTTTCTCCGGCGGGCAGCGTCAGCGTATCGGCATCGCGCGCGCGTTGGCGCTGGGGCCTGAACTCCTGATCTGCGACGAGCCGGTTTCGGCACTCGACGTCTCTGTCCAGGCGCAGATCCTGAACCTTCTGAAGGACCTGCAGAAGGAACTGGGCCTGACCTACCTGTTCATATCCCACAACCTGGCGGTGGTGGACTACATGGCAGACCGCATCGCGGTGATGTGCGGCGGGCGTATCGTCGAGCTCGCGCCGCGCGAAATTCTGCTTAGGAAACCTATCCACCCCTACACGCGCTCACTGGTCGCCGCAGTACCTTTCCCCGATCTCGACAGGCCGATGGATTTCAAGACGCTGAAGCTCAGCGGCGCTTCCGACACCAGCGCATGGGGACCGCAATTCCGCGACGAGGGCGACGAGGATATGCTGTCGCCGCTCGATCTTGGCGGCGGCCACCTCGTACTGGCCCGACGTTCGGCCGATGTCAGCGAGCTACGCCATTGATCAGCCGGCGCACCGTCCTTGGACTCATGGCTTCGGCATTTCTGCCGGGCACGTTGCACGCCGGCGATCTGGAGCCGGAATTTCTTGAGCCGCAGCTGAAGGCCAGAGCGCTGCCGGCACTCGCCGAACGCCTGCCCAAGCGCCCGCGCGCGTTGAATCTCGCTGCGATGGGCCGGCAGCCCGGCCAATATGGCGGCACGCTGCGCACGATCATCGGCAGCCAGAAAGATATCCGGATGATGACGATCTACGGGTACGCTCGCCTGGTCGGCTACGACGAAAAGCTTAACCTGCAAGCCGACATTCTCGAAAGTTTCGATGTGGCGGATGATCGTGTCTTCACTTTCAAGATACGAGAAGGACATAAATGGTCTGACGGTAGCCTGCTGACGTCGGAGGATTTTCGCTATTGCTGGGAAGATGTCTGGCTGAACGATGAGCTTTCGCAAGGCGGGCTCGCCCCGGCCCTGATGGCAGACGGCAAGCCGCCACGCTTCGAGATCGTCGATCCGTTGACGGTCCGCTATAGTTGGGATGCGCCCAATCCCGACTTCCTGCCCAAGCTCGCCGCTGCTTCGCCCCTATCGCTTGTTCTGCCAGCCGCCTATCTCAAGCAGTTCCACAAGAAATACCAGGATCCATTCCGGCTCGCCGGCCTAATGAAGGAGAACCGGGCCCAGAAATGGACGCTCCTGCATATCCGCATGTCGCGGCAGTATCGCCCGGAGAACCCGGAACTGCCGACGCTCGATCCCTGGCAGAACCGGACCAAGCCGCCGGCTGAGCAGTTCGTCTTCGAGCGGAACCCGTTCTTTCATCGAATAGACGAGAATGGCCGGCAATTGCCCTATGTTGACCGGATTGTCATGAATGTCAGCTCGTCAGCGATCATTTCCGCCAAGACCGGTGCGGGCGAGAGCGACCTGCAAGCCATGGGAATTGACTTCACCGATTACTCCTTCCTGAAGGATGCGGAGAAGCGCTACCCGGTGAAGATGCATCTCTGGAAACGCACACAGGGTTCGCGGCTGGCGCTGCTGCCCAATCTGAATTGTGCCGACCAGGTGTGGCGTGGCCTTTTTCGTGACGTGCGCGTGCGCCGCGCACTTTCGCTCGCTGTGGACAGGCGCGAGATCAATTTGGCTGTGTTCTACGGATTGGCGCAGGAAAGTGCCGATACGGTCCTGCCGGAGAGCCCGCTCTACCGGCCGGAATTCGCGAAAGCCTGGGTCGCCCATGATCCCGACCAGGCCAATGCCCTGCTCGACGAGGTCGGGCTTCAGGCGCGTGACGATGACGGCCTGCGGATACTTCCCGACGGACGCTCGGCGCAGCTCGTAGTGGAAACGGCCGGCGAAAGCACGCTGGAAACCGACGCGCTCGAACTCATCACCGATCACTGGCACAAGATCGGTATCGCCCTGTTCATCCGGACTTCGCAGCGCGACATCTTCCGCAGCCGCGCGCTTGGTGGCCAGATCATGATGTCGATGTGGTCGGGCATCGACAATGGCGTACCGACCGCCGACATGAACCCGTACCAACTGGCCCCCACCGTCGACGACCAGCTGCAATGGCCGCTCTGGGGTGCTCACTACTTGTCTCGTGGCAAGGTCGGCGAAGCGCCCGATCTTCCGCCTGTGGTCGAGTTGATGGCTTTACTCAAGCGCTGGAACGCATCGACCGAAGCCACGGAGCGCGCCGAGATCTGGAATTCAATGCTGTCGATCTATACCGATCAGGTGTTTTCGATCGGCACGGTAAACGGAACGCATCAGCCGATTCTGGCGTCCTCACGGCTGCGCAATCTGCCTGACAAGGCGCTCTACGGCTACGACCCGACCGCCTATTTCGGTGTCTATATGCCGGATACATTCTGGCTTGGAGAGTCCTGAGCGTGCTTCGATATTTTGTCTGGCGCATCGCCGTGATGGTTCCAACGCTGCTGGTCATATCGGCACTGGTGTTCACGATCATCGAACTTCCCCCAGGCGACTATTTCGACAGCTATGTTGCCGAGCTTCGGGCCCAGGGCGAAGCGGTGGATTCCGATCGCATCGAGATGATGCGCAAGGAATATGGTTTCGACAAGCCACCGGTCATTCGCTACTTCTATTGGGTCGGCGGGATGCTGCACGGCGATTTCGGCTATTCCTTCGAATATGAGCTGCCGGTTCGCGATGTCGTCGGGGACCGAATGTGGCTGACGGTGCTGGTTTCCTTCGTCACGATCATCTTCACCTGGCTCATCGCCTTTCCGATCGGCATGTACTCCGCCACGCATCAATACAGCTGGGGCGACTACGGCCTGACTTTCTTCGGCCTTCTCGGCCTTGCCATTCCGAACTTCATGCTGGCGCTGATCCTGATGTATTTCGCCAACATCTGGTTCGGCACGTCCATCGGCCATCTCATGGACCAGCAATATCTCGGCGAGCCGATGAGCTGGGCCAAGGCGAAGTCGATCCTCGCTCATCTCTGGATTCCGGTCTTGATCATCGGCACCGGGGGCACGGCAAGCATGATCCGGCGGCTGCGCGCCAATCTGCTCGATGAGCTACACAAGCAATATGTCGTGACCGCGCGCGCCAAAGGCCTTCATCCCTTCAGGGCGCTGGTCAAATATCCGCTGCGCATGGCGCTCAATTTCTTCATTTCAGATATCGGCTCTATCTTGCCGGCCATCATCTCCGGTGCCGAAATCACGGCGATCGTGCTGTCTTTGGAAACGACCGGGCCGATGCTGATCAAGGCGCTGCAAAGCCAGGACATGTATCTGGCAGGGTCGTTCCTGATGTTCCTCGCTTTCCTGACGGTCATCGGCGTCCTGATTTCCGACCTGGCGCTGGCGCTACTTGATCCGCGAATTCGTCTGCAAGGCGGCAGCACCAAATGAACACGCAATCGCCGCTGCCCGCTCCGGGTGCCCCACTGCAACACTACGTTTCCATCGAGCCCTTTGACCTGCAGTCGGTCGAGGCGATGACGCCGGAGCAGGAGAAGGTCTTTCAGGCGTCACAGTTGCGGCTGATGTGGTGGAAATTCCGTCGGCACCGGCTTGCCCTTGTATCCGGCATATTCCTGGCAGCGCTTTATTTCGGGATACTGATCTGCGAGTTCCTGGCGCCCTACGATCTGCACACGCGCAACATGGACTACATCTATTCGCCGCCGCAGCAGGTGCACCTGTTCCACAACGGCGAGTTCGTCGGGCCGTTCGTCTATGGCCGCCAGATGACGCTGGATATGGACACGCTCAAGCGGAACTACATCGAGAAACAGGATGATGTTCAGCGGATCCGTTTCTTCTGCAAGGGCGACAAGTACCGGTTCTGGGGCCTGATCGAAGGTGACAGGCATTTTGTCTGCCCCGCCGAAAACGGCCAGCTCTTTCTGGCCGGCACTGACAGGCTGGGGCGCGATGTGCTCTCGCGCATCATCTATGGCGCCCGCATTTCACTGACAATCGGCCTCGTCGGCATCAGTTTCAGCTTCCTGCTCGGCATTGTCATCGGCGGACTGGCCGGCTATCACGGCGGTATCTTCGACCTGATCGTCCAACGGATAATCGAAGTTCTGCAATCGATCCCCAGCATTCCGCTATGGCTGGCTCTGGCGGCGATCATGCCGATAACCTGGAGTCCGATCCTGATCTATTTCGGCATCACCGTCATCCTCGGGCTGCTCGACTGGACCGGACTGGCGCGGGCCGTGCGTTCGAAGCTTCTAGCCTTGCGCGAGGAGGATTACGTTCTGGCCGCGCAATTGATGGGCGCCAGAAGCAGCCGCATTATCGGGCGGCATCTCATCCCTGGCTTCATGTCGCATCTGATCGCGACGGCGACGATCTCTATACCCGGCATGATCCTGGGCGAGACGGCGCTGAGCTTCCTCGGGCTCGGCCTGAGGGCGCCGATAACCAGCTGGGGCATCCTGCTCACCGAGGCGCGCAGCGTCAGCGTGATCGCGTTCTATCCATGGCTGCTTTTGCCGATGCTCCCCGTCGTTCTCGTCATCTTGGCGTTCAACTTCCTCGGCGACGGGTTGCGGGACGCCGCGGACCCCTACAAGTGACATCGCTATTCCGCCGCGCACAGCGCCGCCGACTCCACCCGGTATGATCCTTGTCGGCAGCCTGTTCGCTTGTTGCAGTGTTCATCGTTCGCCTCAACACGCGGCAAGACTGGTCGCGAAACGCTCTGGTCGGGGCAGTTGATTCCGTGGACAGGTTCAGGACATACAATCGCACATGAGTCGCCTCGACAGTTTCATCCGGAGGATGACCGCACAGCGCGACATACTCGATCATGTCTGCGCCGAGGTGGCGAAGATGGAGGGGCCCGTGCTCGAGCTCGGCCTCGGCAATGGCCGGACGTTCCACCATCTGCGCGAGCGCCTGCCCGGACGCCGGATCGTAGCGTTCGACCGCGCACTTGCCGCACACGCCAGCTCAATTCCCGAAGCTGAAAACCTCGTGCTCGGCGAAATACGCGAGACGGCGAGCAGGTTCATGGGCATCGACGCCGCTCTTGTTCATGCCGATATCGGCACCGGCTATGAAGATCGCGATGCAGTGACCTCTACCTGGCTTCCCGATCTGACCGCGCGCCTGCTTCGCGTCGGCGGCATCGCTGTCAGCGGCACGCCGCTCGATCACCCGCAGTTGCAACGCCTCCCGCCGCCGCCTTCGGTGCCCGCCGATCGCTATTTTATCTATAGGCGCGTGTGAGGGGCCGGGACGACCTGAGTCGTCAGGGGCCAAGTCTTCAGGGGATCGTATACACCGCTATCTCCCGGTCAATGCCGCGCAGCGAGACCTCGTGGGGCACGGGCGTCAGTGCGTTCCTGTGCAAGAGATCGGCGGTGAGATTGTCGTCGACCACCGCCCGAGTGGCGAAGATCGCCTGTGCGTTGGCAAGGTTCTGGACCCGCGAAGCAATGTTGACCGTCTGGCCGAAATAGTCCTGTCGCTCATTCATAGACACGGCGATGCAGGGGCCGGCATGAACTCCGATCTTGAGCAGCAGATCCTCGCGCCCGCTCTTGTCGTTGAGCGTATGCATGGCATCGCGCATCCTGAGGGCCGCAGCAATCGCACGATCAGGCGTCGCGAAGGTCGCCATCACCGCATCACCGATCGTCTTCACCACCGCGCCTGCCTCCGCCGTGACGATCTCGTGCAGAACCTGGAAATGCTCGCGCACGAGATCGAAGGCTGAAAGGTCGCCCACCCGCTCGTAAAGCTCGGTCGATCCGCGCAGGTCGGTGAACAGGAACGTCAGGCTGGTGATCTTCAGGCGCTGGTTGATGTCGAGTGTATCCGTGCGGTAGAGATCGCGGAACGTCTGGTTGGTGAGCAGGCGCTTGGCGGTCAGGAAGGGCCGGCGTTTTCCCAGAAAATCATGCAATGCGTGGCCGGCTATGAAGACCGTCGGCAGCACGCGGGTATCGGTCCTGTTTTCCAGCGAAAAGCGCAACGGGCCGGGTCGCATCTCCAGCGTCTGGGTCTGGACATGGTCGCGGTCGAAGATCAGAGAGAGGCTCCGGCGCTCCTTTGTTGGTTCGCCCTTCCCGTCGATGAACTGCGCTGAGTGGGTGACCGGCTCGAAGACGATGACGAATTCGGACGGAAGCTGTATGGGCAGAACCGCCTTTTCACCGGGCGCAAGCTCGATATCCTCCAGCGAGAACGCTTCCATCTTTTCCGCGAAATCCTCTTCCGGCAGATCGACGCCGGACGCCCAGTAGATCTGGCGGAAATATTCCGCCACCGGCAGTTCGTGTGGATTGTGGGCGGCAATCCTGCGCACGCGAGGACTGACGGTGAATGTCACCTCGACCATCTCGTCGAGGGTCGGCGAATAGCCCTCGGAGCACAGCGCGCAGGTGTATTCGTCCTTTTGCAGGGTTTTCAGCGTGGCGTTGGTGTCGAGCACGCCGCCACAGCCGGGGCACAGAACATTCCAGGAAATGTCGAAGATGCCCACCCGCGCGGCATGGAGAAAGGCGCTTATGGCGCGCTCCTCGTCGAGGCCATGCTTGCTGGCGAAGGCTGGCGCATTGATGCGGCAAAGTTCGCGGTCCTCACCTTCCGCGATGGTTCGCTTGATCGCGTCGATCGCCTGCGGATCGACATCGGCCGATTGCCGCAAAAGTGAGAACAGATCCTGAGCTTCGTTCATCGTGCAGGCTCCGGAAAATGCACCCCGAGGCGTTTTGACCGGACCGGTCTTTGGTCCGAGTGCTCCATCTTACTGCGAAACGGATCGTACGGCCATTTGAATGGATAAGACTGGTGACCGTTCGATTTCCATTCGGCGGATTTTAACCGGCCGCAAGCAGCACTATGATGGTCCATGGAGCCTTCATCTTTGGGATTTTCTCCCGTGCCGACATCCGACAATCCGCCATTTCCCGCGGCCCTGCGCCTTTTCTCTGCGGTGGTCATCATCGTCCTGATCGTAGGCGCCGGCCTGTTTTTCGTGCCTGTTCTGGTGAAACCGGGCTGGCCTTGGGCCGTCACGCCGTTCAATGCGCGCTTCCTCGGTGGCTTCTACACCGCCGAAATGGTCGTGATGGCGGCACTGCTGGTCTGGAATCGCTGGTCGCCCGGCAGGCTCGTGCTCGTCATGGCCTTCATCTTCACCGTCATCGTGTCGGTGGCTTCGTTCATCAATCTCGGCTATTTCAACTTCGAGCGCAAAGCGCCCTGGCTGTGGTTTTTGGTCTATCTTGCTTCGGTCGCGGTATCCGGGCTGTTCCTGTGGCGGGCCAGGGCCCGTCCTTCTGCAAAAGGCGTAATCTTAAATCCCGCATGGCGCGGCTACATGCCGGCGGAATCCGCGATCCTTGGGCTCTATGGCGTCGGCCTGTTGCTGTTTCCCCTGACATTCAGTGGCATCTGGCCATGGCCGATCGATACCTTCCACGCTCAGGTCTACAGCGCCATCTTCCTCGCCGGTGCGGGCGGTACATATCTCGTCTGGAGAAGCGCGCGGCGCGAGGAACTGCTGGTGCTCGGGTTGGCGCAGTTTCTGGTTGGCCTGCTTGCCATCCTCGGCATCGTCATCACCGACGCTGCGGTGCACCGGATCGACTGGACGGCGACCGGGACATTGTGCTGGCTCGCCCTTTTCGGCTGGATCGGCATCAGCGGTGTTTTCAAACTCTACGCCGCCTCAAGGTATTTTAGCTCGCAATCGGTATCATAGGTTGAGAGACGGCTGGATTTTCAGGTGACGTCCGGTGCATCGTACCGGGCCGATTGCCTTCGCCGGGAATGCCATGACCAGCACGACCTCGCCACCCTCCGAGAAAATCCAGCCGCTGCTCCGGTCCGTCCGGCCAAGCGATGCGGAGGCGCTTTGCGCTATCTTCAACATGCCGGGCTTCCGCTGGGGCACGCTCAGGATGCCTTTCGAGATGGTGGAGCAGGTGGCGCGGCGCATCGCCAAGTCCGGCCCGGAAACCACCTGGATCGTTGCCGAGTTGGACGGCAAGGTCGTCGGCCATGGCAGCCTGGTCGTGCAGGGTTCACCGCGCCGTTCGCACATCGGCGAGATCAATATCGGCCTTGACGATGCCTTTGTCGGCAAAGGTATCGGCTCTGCCATACTTGGCGCGCTGCTTGACGTAGCCGACAACTGGCGCGCCCTGAAGCGGGTCGAATTGACCGTCTATGCCGACAACGAAGCGGCCCTCCGTCTCTACAAGAGCCACGGCTTTGAGATCGAAGGCCGGCATGTGAAGGCCGGCTTTACCGACGGGCAGTACCACGACCTCCTGAGCATGGCCCGGCTGCGGTTCTAAGATCCGCTGTTTGCCTTAGCTGTTCAGCCAATCTGACAATTCGTGCCGGGTCAGCGAACAGGTGATTGCTCATGGAGAACTGCGTAGGGCGCGGTCATTTCGTCTCACACCATCTTGATCGAGTTGACGATCTATGTGTGGGCCGGCCGCATCCAGCAAGTCTGGTCTCGCTTGGCGTTTGCACCGCAAGCGGCTAGACGGGACCAATGACCCCCGTCTTTGATCCAACCCCTACGCCTCCGGCGGAAATTCTGGCTGTGCTGTCGCTGCTCTGCCCGGAGGTCGTGCGCGACATCGAGCAGAACTGGAATGCACCGGTTTCCGACTACGCCCGCCATCTGTGGCGGCCGGTGGCAAGGCCTGCATCGGGCTCGGCAATCGCTGCCCGCTCGATCCTGCGCGAAGTCCTGCATCAGCGCCTCGGTAGGATTATGGAGCCTGAGGAGATCGGCAAAGCCCTCGACGAGTTCGAGCACAGACCGGTGATTCAGTCCGGCCTGCACTGCCTGCTTCTGATGGACCGGGTCACCTTCGATGCCCTCCTGCTTGCCTGGCTCGGCGCGGTCGAAAACGGGCTGTCGGCCTTCGTCGGCTTCATGGGAACGACAATGACCATGGAGACAGTTGGCCGGGAGGGGCCCGGATGGCTCGATGTCGGCGACGACAAGGTCAACCTGTTTGGCATGGGGCGCCACAAACTGTGCCGCAAAAGCGCCTGCGTGGCCGGTCCCGTCTCCCTCAACAAGCGCGCGCTCGAAGCGGTGGGCGACGAAACGGATGCCAGCCGCTGGCTGGGCACACTGCTTGCCAGCCAGGACAAGGTGTTTGGAACCGCCGCCGATGCGCTGACAGCCCTCAACGAGGATCTTGTCGCCAATTGGGATCGTGCCGGCATGGCCCTGCCGGTTTTCATCGATGATCGGCTCGCCGCGGCTGCCATGGCGCGGCATCTAGAATATGACGGCAGCCTTCTTTCCAGGCTGCTCACTGAGCCCGCAAGACGCCAGCGTCTCGAACATGCCTTGCAAGAGGCCGCATCGAGCCCATTTGGCAGATTCCTGCCCAATGCCACGGATTATTTCTGGGGCATCCGCGAGGAGCGCGTGCGCAAGCTCGTTCTCGAGAACGGGCACCTGATCGAGCCCGACAGGCCGCAAGGTCTTTCCATCCCATTCGAGCGGCCGCATCTCAGGCAGGCACTGCTGGACGGCGTGCTGCTGCCGAACTTGTTCCTGACGTTCCTCGTCCTTGCCATATTGCCGCGCGTGCGGGTTGTGGGCGGCCTGAGACAGATTGGCTATGTAGCGCTTTTCCACTCGATCCTTCTGGCTGTGCTAGACGAAAACGCGCCGGAAGAGCGCGAACTGGCCGCGGAGCTGCAGGTTCGGGAAAATGCCTGGGGCATGCGGGTCATCGATGAAAAGATCTCGGTCCGCGAGCAGCTTGCCAGCCTGCCGGAAGGGACGCTCTTCCCAAACCTGCTCCGGCAATACCGATTGCGGACACTTGCCGAGACGACCGACGACCTGAAACTGGTTCGCGAAAACGCCCGATGGCGCAAGATCGGCCGGGCAGAGATCAAGGCGACCTGAGCCTGGTGCGCAACCGCAAGCGACGACGATCTATCGGGGAGCCTCGATCCGGCCGCATAGGCCTCACCTGTCATTGCACGATACCGGCCTTGCGGAGCCCATCCACCACATGTTCGAAATCGGCAGGGTTCTTGTAGGGCAAGACTTTGCGACGGTATTCCAGCGAATACTCGGGATTGACGCGAAGCACCTCCTGCCATGCCGCGCGAGCCTCCGCGAAACGGCCCAGATGGCCGTAGCTGGCGGCCAGAAGCGCGCGCGAGACGTCGGTGACAGCGTTGCGAGCCAGCCGTTGCATCAAGAGGTCAACGGCCTCTTCGTACCTTCCTAGTTGAAACGAGGCCAAAGCCTGGAAGTGCAGAAGCACATCCGGAAAGTATGGATTCAAAGCCTTCCCCCGGCTGAAACTCTCGAGGGCCTCTTCGGATCTGCCCGAATAATACAGCGCCTCGCCGAGGGCGACGTGCCCCTCGGCGAAGTTTGGATTGAGGACTATCGCGCGCTCGGCCTCGTTGATGGCCCCATCGTGCCGTCGTGTGTACAGCTTGGCCAAGCCCAGCGCCCAATGCGCCCAGGGATCGCCGCCATCCAGCGTTACCGCTCGCGTTGCGGCCTCTTCCGCTTGCGCCATCGATTCCGGCGGCGACGCACTCCACCTGTTCAGGTAATCGAGTCCGTGCGTGAGGGCGAGGAAGGCGTGGGCAGAGGCAAACTTCGGGTCCAGTTCGATGGCACGTTGCAAGAGGTCGCGGGCTGCGACGTTCGTCTCCTTCGTCAGCCGGTGCCACAGCTCCCGGCCCCGCAGGAAACAGTCATACGCCTCCGTGTTGCGCGGGTGCTCGGGCGCTAGCCGCTGACGATCACCCTCAGTCAGATTGAGCGCCAGCGCACCGACGATCTGCTGCGTCACGTCGTCCTGCACGGCGAATATGTCGGTCAGGTCGCGATCGAACCGCTCCGCCCAAAGATGGCCGCCCGAGGTTGCATCGATGAGCTGCGCGGTGATGCGCACCCGGTTCCCCGACTTGCGTACGCTGCCCTCAAGCACATGCCGCACGCCGAGCTTCGTGCCCACCTCCTGCACATGGACGTTCTGGCCCTTGAAGGTGAACGACGAATTGCGTGCGATGACGAAGAGCTGCGACAGTTTGGACAGCGCCGTGATGATGTCTTCAGAGATGCCGTCGGCGAAGTAGTCCTGTTCGGCGTCACCGCTCATGTTGGCGAACGGCAGCACGGCGATCGACAGCTTTGGCGGCGCTGCCGTCGCCGGCCGGCTCGTCGCGGTTTCCGTTGTCGCGGCCGCCTTGGTCCCGGTGCTACCGACTTGCAGCGAATAGACCCGGATCGGCTCGGCGATGTTCTTGAGCTGCGTGCTGCCGAGATCGCTGACCGAGAGGTCGAGCCTCGCCTTGACCTGGCGATAGGCATCCTCGGACAGGCAGATGGCGCCGGGCGCCGCGACGCCCTCCAAACGCGAGGCGATGTTGACGCCGTCGCCCATCAGGTCGCCGTCGCTTTCTTCGACCACATCCCCCAGATGGATGCCGATCCTGAACTCGATACGGCGGTCCTGCGGCACGCCGGCATTGCGCTCAACCATACCATTCTGAACCTCAATGGCGCAGCGCACGGCATCCACAACACTGCGGAACTCAACCAGCGCCCCATCCCCGGTGCGCTTGATCACCCGTCCGTGGTGCACTGCGATGATCGGATCGATCAGGTCGCTGCGCAGTGCCCGCAACCTCGCCAAGGTACGATCTTCATCCGCGCTCGCGAGCCGGCTGTATCCGACCACATCTGCAGCCAGAATTGCGGCTAACTTACGATTCTCGCTCAAGGGTCCGTCTCCTCATCTCCACGATAGCAGGAAGACGGAGGCAAGAGGGAACTTTCGCAAAGGACGGCCACGCAGCCGCCCGAATCGGCAGCGCTCTGCCACAGGATCCGCACGGATCGTTCGATGCACAGTTGCGCTGCCACTTGCTGGTCGACGGCTATCGGTGCATCCTTATGAATAGCCTGGCCGTGAAGTGCGGGCGAGATCACGCCGTCACGGCCACCAGTGAGGTCTTGTTCGATGGACTGCTCGGGCTGCGGTTTCGAGATTGAGGGCGGTTACGCCTTCTGTCCGAGGTGTGGCAGGCGCCAGCCAGTGCCATGCGCCAGTTGCGGCTACCCCTGCGCACCTGATTTCGAGTTCTGTCCGAAATGTGGGGCAAGCGTCGGTGCGTCCGCAAAGGCCGTCGAACGGCCTGCTCCGACACCAAGCCGGACCATTGTGCCGCCTTCTCGAACTCCGTCGCTGCTTCCGAACATCGAAAGCGAAGAAGGGCTGCACCCCGTCTCTGACGCCGATCGCCGGACGGTAACGGTGCTGTTCGCCGACCTTTGCGGCTTCACGACACTCAGCGAGCAGCTCGACCCCGAGGTCATGCAAGCGCTGCAGAACAAACTGTTCAAGGAATTGACGTCGGCCGTGCGAAACTTTGGTGGTTTCGTCGACAAATTCATCGGCGATGCGCTGCTGGCTTTGTTCGGTGCGCCGGTTGCGCATGAGGACGATCCGGAACGTGCGCTTCGCGCCGCTCTCGACATGATCGCCCGGACGGCGCGGCTCGGCGAAAGCACCCCCCACTCCGGCTCGCCTCTGTTACTCCACATCGGCATAAACACCGGTCCGGTCGTTACTGGCGGATTGGGCATCGGCACCGCCAGATCCTATTCGGTGACCGGCGACACAGTGAATACGGCGCAACGCCTGCAATCGCTGGCCGCACCGGGTGAGGTGCTGGTAGGCGAGCTCACTCACAAGCTGACCCGACATGCCTTCTCTTACGAGTCGCTGGGCGATGTCGTGTTTCGCGGCAAGGCTGGCAGCGTGCTCGTCCATCGACTGGACGCACCGCTTGCGACGCCGCGTGCAGCGCGCGGGCTCGAGGCGCTCGGCCTCAGTGCGCCGCTGATAGGTCGTGGTGCGGAGCTCAATAGAATGCTGGCGAGCCTTGACCAGGCGTGCAGCGGCTCGGCCCAACTTGTCCGCCTGGTCGGAGAAGCCGGTATCGGGAAATCGCGGCTGGTGAAGGAGTTCGTCGCCCGCGTCGGCGACGAGGAGCGCTTTCGCGACGTCGCCGTGCGACAGGCCACGTGCTCACCGCTGGGCGAACAATCATTTGGCGCCTTGGGCGCAGTGGTGCGCAGCGCTGCCGGGATGATGCAAAACGACAATGGGGACGAGATGCGGGGGAAGCTCGCAGGCTTGCTTGCCGATCTCGGCCTGCAGGGCGAGGAGGCGAAGCGGCTGATGCCTTTGCTCTACCATGTGCTCGGCCTCGGCGACCCCGATGCCACCTTGCAGCATGTCGAGCCTGAGCAGCTGCGGCGGCAAATTCTCTACGCAGTCCGCACAATCATCGAACGGCGGCTTACGTTGTCGCCGCTATTGATTGTCGTCGAAGACCTGCACTGGGCCGACGCCGTGTCGCTCGAGGCACTGCGTTTCGTGATGGACAGGTTGGAACGCACGCGGTTGATGTTGCTGGTCACGCATCGTCCGGCGCCGGACAACGACCAGCTCGACTCAAGTCGGGTCAGTCACACAGCGCTCAGGCTTCCGCCGCTCAACAATGATGACGGACGCAGCCTGCTGGCGGCGCTTTTCGGCGAGAGCTGGGTAAACTCCGCAGGAGGGCTTCTCGACCAGATCCTCGAGCGCGCGGGCGGCAACCCCCTTTTTGTAGAGGAGATCGTTCGCGGCCTTATCGATCGCGGTGTACTGATGCGCGACGGCCAGCGATGGCGGACTGTGGCAGGCGAAGTCGCAACCGGCATCCCCGCCACTATCCAGGCAATGTTGCTTGCCCGCGTCGACCGGCTGCCCCAAGAGGTGCGCCGGTTGGCCCAGGAGGCCGCGGTAATCGGCCCGCGCTTCGATGCCACACTTCTGAAAACCGTGACAGCCGACCCCGCCCGGCTTGAAGCCGGCTGCGAACTGCTTTGCGATGCCGAAATCATCGAGGAAGTTGCCGGATCAGGCTCGGTCTCGTCGCAAAGCTACCGCTTTACGCAAACATTGCTGCAGGACGTGATCTACCAGAATCTGCTCCTGCAACGCCGGACCGAAATCCACGGGCGGATCGGTGCTGCCTTGGAGCAGCTGTGCGGCGACAAGCCGGAACGGCTCGAGGATTTGACCGTGCTCGGTCATCATTTCGCACAGAGCGCCGAGCGGGAGAAGGGCGCGCATTACCTGCAGGCGGCAGGCGATCGCGCTCGTATGATATACGCCAATGACGACGCCCTTCGTTTCTACGAGCGAGCACTGACTGCATTGGACGCGATCGGGCAAACACCGCTCAAACTGGCAATTGCGGAGCGCATTGCCGATTTGAGCGGCCCGGCAGGCCGCCGCGAGATCGCCCACCACCACTACGAGACTGTGTTGCAGGCATACCGCGAGTCGGCCAATCGCGTCGCCTCGGCGCGAGTTTTGCGTAAAATCGGTCGGCTGCTCTGGGACGTCGGCAAGCGGGACAAGGCAGAACCCCGCTATGCTGAGGCGGCAGCGCTCCTCGATGGAGCGGATGCTCCGATCGAGCAGGCGCATCTGTGGCAAGAACGTGGCCGGCAGGCGTTCCGCAGCGGAGATCACGCTCTCGCGGCAAAATGGGCAGACGCGGCGCTGGATTGCGTAGGCACTCTGACAACGGAGCATGTCTCCGAGGTAGGGCGTGATGCCACTCTTGTGACCGCCGAGGCACTCAATACCAAGGCTGTCGCGCTGGCTCGCCTTGGGCGAAACCGTGAGGCCGTGCGTCAGGTTGAGCGCAGCATTGAATTGGCCGAAGCCGCCGGTCTGCTGGGCGCGGCCTGCCGCGGCTACACCAATCTCGGCGTGCTTTACACGACCATCGATCCAGCGCAGGCGATGGAGGTCTGTCGGCGCGGTCTTGAAGTGGCGCGCCGTATTGGTGATTTGGGTTTCCAGGCGCGCCTTCTCGCCAATCTCGCGGTCGCTTGCTGTACTTTCACGGATCGCTGTCCAACGGAGGGCGTGCCTGCTGCCGAGAAGGCCATCGAGATCGACCGGGCGCTCGACCAGCGCGAGCACCTGCCGGTGCCGCTGATCGTGCTTGGGCAGATCCACCAGTGCAACGGCCGTCCGGACCTGGCGGTTGGGTTGTTTCACGAAGCACTGGACGTAGCCCGCGAAACGGGCGAACCCCAACTGCTGTTTCCGTGTTATGATGGCCTCGCAACGCTTAATCTCGACCTCGACAATCTGGCCGAGGCCGAACGCTACTTTTCCCTGGCGCAGGGTATATGCGCCCAGCACGGGCTCGACCCGGAAGCGCTTGTGGTGCTGCCTTTTCTCGACTAGCCGGGGTTGGAGGTTGGAAATGTCCGCGCGTAGTGACTTGCTGCCGCTTCAACCGGGCGACCGTGCGCCAAACGTGGTACTCGACGCCATTACCCAGGAAGGCAAGATCGCACTTGACGACTTTCGCGGCCAAAAACCGGTGCTGGTCGGCCTGTTTCGAGGTCTGCATTGTGCGTTTTGCCGGCGCCATATCGCCGCCCAGGCGCGGCTTGATCCGGAGCTGCGCGAAAAGGGCGTGGAGAGCCTGACGGTGGTCAACACGCCGATCGACCGGGCGCGTCTCTATTTCCGCTACCACCCGATGCCGAACCTGCTTGCGGCCTCCGACCCTGAACGCGCTTCACATCGTGCCTTTGGACTGCCCAACCTCGAATTCACCCAAAACGAGACGAACTGGCCGTACAAGGTCTCGATGGCAGCGGCAAAGGATATGCGGGTCGACATACCCGGCGAGTTACCCGGTCCTATGGATCCTATTGCGGCCAGCGAAATCCTCAACAAGATGGACCATTACGAACTGACCGAAGCCGACGAGCAGATGCTAGCAACGGGACACGGACAATTGGTCGGTCAGTTCCTGCTGGACCGGCAGGGGATCGTTCGCTGGAGCTTCACGGAGGTTCCAGAGGGCGGGCGATACATGTTTGGGGCGCCAAACCCGCAGGAGCTGATGTCAGCCGTATCCCAGGTCGCCCAATAGACTTGCGAACCAGGTAAGCGGGCGGGACGCTGAACAAAAAGCGGAACCAATTTGTTACAAATCGAGACACTGACAAGTTCACCGTTCATGCGAGCACGGCCTCGACTTTGCCAACAAAGTCATCGAGCGAGCGATCCCCGCGAATCTCGATGCGCGGAAGGTCGATGGGATCGCAATCGAGGTCCGCCGGCCCGTGTCTGCCGCCGAAGCCGATTCGATAGCCGCACTCCCTAGCCAGCCTGCCAAGCCGTCGGTCGGTGACAGAGAAGGGCGCCGCGAACGCCGTGGTTGGCCGATCCGTCCACCGTTCGATGAACATACGAGAGCGCAGGAACTCGGCGGCCAAGTCAGAGCTCGACAGACCATCGATCGCGCGATGCGTCGCCAGATGGCTTCCGAAGAACGCACCTTCGCCGGCGAGGCGTCGCACCGTCCCGGCGTCCATAAGCTGCGTCGGTGGGCCGCTGTAGGCGTCCCACAGTGCACTTTCACCCACCAAGTCCGTCACCAGGAATACTTCCGCGGTCAGGTCGTTCGCGCGCAAGATCGGCCAGGCATGGTCGGCAAAGTTCTGGAAGCCGTCATCGCACGTGATGAGCACTGGGCGGCCAACGAAAGGCTGACGGTTGGCGATGAACCATTCCAGCTGCTCGGACCTAATCGCGTGAAAGCCATTGGCGCGCAGCCATGCCATTTGGCTGGCGAATAAGGCGGGCGTGAGCCGAAAACGGGCGAGCGCGGCCGGACCTTCATCGGAGACGCTGTGATACATGAGGACAGGGATACGCTGTCGCCGCTCGCTACGCGCGACGTCGCGGCGCAAGGCCCGCGCCCCGCCCCAGACGATATTTCGCGCGACCCCGATTTCGACGGGTGCGCGGATTGGCGCATGATCTATCATCGGTTCCGTCGCCACGTCGCCTGGTGACAGGCGGCGGAAGCGGTCTATGCGGTAGAGCTCGGTCTGGATCGATTGCTCGAGGACGAGGCCGTCGGTCGCTGCCAGCATCTCTGAGATTGCTTGTGCACCGAATGTGTTCCAGTCGAAGCCCGTCCTTTCAACATTGTCTCGCAGCACGAATGCGTGTGCGCTGATGAAACTGCCGCCAGGCGCCAACGCTCCAGCGAGTTTTTTGGCGATGCGCCGCAACTCGGTGAGATCATCCAGGTAGTAGAGCGCTTCCGAACAGACGATCAGATCCATTTCGCCCGGCAGGGTGTCCGCTGAGAAATCCAGTATGCCGAACTCAACATTCGGCTGATCGCTGCATCGCGCGCGCGCCCGCCCGATGGCTACGGCGGAGATGTCAGTTGCGGTCAAATGGCCCACGCGCGGCGCCAGCTGCCGCGTGAAGTGGCCCTCCGCGCAGGCCAGCTCAAGCGCCCGTCCGATGGGACCGGCAGGCAGAATTTCGAGCTGCCGCTCATATTTTTCCTGCTCATAGGGCGAACCGTAGTTCCAGGGATCCTCGGTGGCGAAATGGCGATTCCAGAAAGACGTGCGATCATTGTCGCGCCCATCCGTGGCCCGTGCACGGCGCGGCGCTGCAAGAGGCTCTTTAGTTTCGGCGCTCGACCGAACCAGCGCCTGCGCTTCCGCGGCCAATCCCGCGAGTTTGCCGAAATGGCTGTCCCGATCAGACCGGCGTCCCGCCATGGACAACAATGCCTCGGCTGCAAACTTGTTTGACTTGTCGGCACCGGCGCCCTTTTGCGGTTCATGTACAGGCGATCGCCTCGCAAGCCGCGCGGCACTGTGCATAAGCCGCTCAGGGGGCACGGAATTCAGGATCAATTCAATCCAATGACGCCTTGTCACGTTCCCGAGTACGCCGAACTGCACGAGAGCCTCGATCCGGCCGTCCAGCATCAGATAGGCATAGATTTGATCTATTCCTTCCGGCACTTCGATCGAGGCCGGATTTCGCGCGTCGACACGAATTCCAAGTGTCCGCGCCAGCTTGCGCGGCGCGGCAAGATCGTCGACATCGAGCAGCATTTGCTCAAGGTGATACTGGACGCGGCGAGCCGCGTCGGGATTGTTCCAGACCCTGCCGAGTTCGATGATCAGCTCGGTGAGGGAGCCGCCGAACCTGTCCCACCTGGCAGCCAATTGCGCTGGCACCGACAGGCTTCCTGCCATAAGGCCATCGACGGCCACCTTGGCGATCTCACGCGCCCACTTACGTCCTGCCGGGAGCGCGCGCAGGGATTGCGGGTTGATCGAGCGCGAGCCGCAGCCGCAATCTGACGCGGCGTTCCACAATGCGAACCACGCGAGCGCTTCGGAAGCGGTGCCACCGTTCGCCTCGATCGCTCCATTGGCGTGAGCCGATGCCGGGTGTTTGACCCTGGGATCGGCTGAAAAGCCTCGAGCGATCACTATTTCGGCATCTGCCAGCATCCGCGTCGAATTGCGGCTGAGCGCGTTGGGGCTGGCCCGATAGAAAGCGAGCGGCTCGTTGACCATAACCCAATTTTTGCCCAGACGTGCGAGGCGCTGCCACAGGTCCCAGTCCTCGCAGGTGCGCAGAGACACATCGAAACCGCCCAACTCGACAATTATCTCCCGGTCGACCAGCAGCGCGTGAATGGCGATGGCACACCGGCGGGCGAATGTTTCGAAAGGCTGGATCGCGACTTCCGTTGCGATGCTCGCCGGGGTGAGTCCGCCGTCGGGCATCACGCGCCGGGAATCGCAATAGGCGGCCACTGCATCGGGAGCAGATTTCAGTGCGGCCAGCATCTTCGCAAGGAAGCTGGCATCCACCCAATCGTCCGCATCCAGAAACATGAGCCAGCGGCCGCGCGCTGTCGAAATCCCGCTATTGCGCGCGCCGGCGGGGCTATGCGCACGAGACCTCAACGTCCGAAATCGGGCATCGTGCTCTACATAACCGGCGATGATCGCGGGGGTGCGGTCCGTGGAGGCGTCGTCGACGATGATCGCCTCCCAATCCACTATTTCCTGATCGAGAAGGCAATCGAGAGCGCGCGCCAGCGTTACCTCAGCGTTGTGCGCAGGAACCACGATTGAAACCAAGGGATCATGCGCCACGCCGTCTTACCCGCGCCAGGTACGAGGTAGAACAAGATGCGTTGATGTTTCTCGGCGAAGGCCGTCACAATCGACGCCGATCAGTCCGTCGACCCATCGTCCATCACCACTATATTCAGTATCTGGCAGGTCTGCCGGCGGATGCCGGCAAGCGTTGCGCCGACGGTTTGCTCGGCATTGAACATCGGTACCACACCGCCTTGCGGTAGCATTGTCCTGGATCATCGAGCTTTCGTCTTCTTCGGCAAGAGTCGGCAAATGTCAAAACCGGATGACGGCATCGGCTGGCAGCACTGCCCTGTCAAGATAAGGGCGAATTAGAGGCGGGCAAAAAAGACTTGAAGACAGGCCGAATGGCAAGCGCGCATGCCCGACGGCTTGGAGCTGAGGCCGATGCGCCAGGGCATCTTCGCTCTCGCATTTCATCTGCAAAAAGATGATCGCGGGCGAAGACGCAAGCTGATCCGGATCGAGCCGCATGTCGAATCTACCCGAATGGGGACGTACGAACCGACTTAAGCCGAGAAGATTTCGGCTTGCGGGTCGGCAATTTTGCTGGCAAGTTTATCAGTTGCTAAATTAGCGCTGGGACAATGTTCAAAGGAGGGGCATGGGATGGCCAAGGAATCTTCGAGTACCGCTTCTTCGGCAAATAAAGCGGACGCAAATCTGATAAGTAATGCAGAAGGAAGCGGGCTGACCTTCATGGCGGGCCAGGCTCGCGAGAGCGGGGCCCCCGGCGACGCCGTCGGTGTCGACAAGATACGTGATCTGCTGTTCGGCAACCAGATGCAGGACTATGACCGCCGCTTTTCCAAGCTCGAAGAACGGGTCTTGCAGCGCTTCAAGGATGTCGAATCCGAGGCCAAGCGCAATCTTGAAATGTACGAGTCAAATGCAAAGAAGCAGGTCGACTCGCTTGCGGCGCAATTGCGGAACGAAAAAGACGCGCGAGCCGATGCCGACAAGGAGATTGATCGGAATCTTCGCGAGCAAAATCAGGCGCTCGAAAAGCAAGTGCGCGCGTTGTCGGATCAGTTGAGCGAGCTTGAGCGGGAAGTTGCGGACCGGATAAATCGAAACGATCATTTGCTGCGTGAGGAAATCAAGCAAAAGAATGAAAGCATTCAGATGCTGATGGAGAAAATGTTTTCTGATCTCGGCAACGTCAAGACCGACCGAAATCTTTTGGCTGGCCTGTTTGTTGAGGTTGCAAAATGTCTAAATCAGGATCCCGTCGGCAGCAAGAACAACTCGGAGCGTACGTGGAAAGTGAGTTGATCGGAACTTGACGTCGACCGTCGACCCAATCAGCCTTCCTCAAAGAGGAGCTTCGAACGATACAGAGATTGATCGCGAGGCTCTGGCTCGCCTTTTGATCGAAATTGCCCGGAACGTTGATCCGGACTATCGTGCGCGTCTCGACGGAATCCCAGCCGCCGACCCTCGCATGGAAACGCTGCGCCAGTTGCTGGTCGGCCGCGAAATTTCGGAGCTTTCACGAGTTACGCATCTGCTCGACGAACCTGAGCAGCTTGCGGCCGCAGTGGGGGGCGTCCTCCCCAGTGCAGCCGCACGTGCGCTTCATGCGCAACTCGGGGAGGCCCTTGCGCCAGCTGTCGAGAGGGCCGTGCAACGGTCTATCCAGAAGAGCCCGCGTACGCTTACGGATATATTGTATCCGGTGTTTCTGCCGGCTATTCGCAAGTCGATCGGCGAAAAGATCGACCAAACCTTTCAATCGCTGAATGAAACTTTAAGACATATATTTACCTGGCATGGGCTCAAGTGGAGACTTGAAGCTTGGAGAACAGGAGCGAGCTTCTCAGAAGTTGTTCTTAAGCATTCTCTTGTCTATCGTGTAGAACATGTTTTTCTCATCAATCGCAATTCCGGGCTTTTGATAGCGCATGTAACTGCTGATAATGCAACCAGCGAAGATCCCCAACTCATTTCTTCTATGCTTAGTGCAATTCAAGATTTTGTAAGGGACTCATTTAACGAGAAAGAACAGAGCGGCCTGGACACGATCCGTTTCGGGGAGCTTCGTCTCTGGTCGGAAGTTGGACCGTTTGCGACCTTGGTGGCGGTGATCCGGGGAAATCCGCCGGAGGAATTACATGAAATAATTCGCGATGTATTGCTTCGCATCCATGATGAATACTCACAGGCTCTAGAGCAGTTTGACGGCGATAGTTCGCAGCTGGTCGGCGTAGAGACGCAGTTGCAGACCTGCGTTGAACTGAAGCAGGAGGAATCAAACCAGGGATTTCCGTGGCTGGTCTTGGCTGCAGTCCTGCTGGTTTTGATTCCCGCAGGCGGTTGGTTCTTTCTTTCCTGGCAATCCGGGCAGCGCTGGCAGGCCTATGTGTCGCGACTGGGGACCCAGCCGGGCATCATCGTTGCCGAACAAAAGGTGCACAATGGCCAATTCTATGTTGCCGGCCTGAGAGACCCGCTTGCCGCCGACCCGGAGTCGCTGTTGGCCGGAACGGAGGTCGATCCCGCCCGCGTTCATTCGCAGTGGCAATTCTATCAGAGCCTCGAGCCGGAGTTCGTGTTGAAGCGGCTAACGGCGTCGCTGGTTCCGCCGGATTCAGTACGACTTTCGATCGTCAATCATCGCATCGTTGCCCAGGGTGAGGCTCCCGACACCTGGATAGTTCGGGCGCGCGCAGCGGCCCAACAACTTTCGGCAGGCGGACCGGAATTCGATATCTCCAGGGTTCGTGATGTGAGCCCCGAAACACGTGCGGTGGAGCACTGGCGGGCCTATGTGTCGCGACTGGAGGCCCAACCGGGAATCATCGTCGCCCAACAAGCGGCGAGGGGCGGACATTTCTATATTTCCGGCCTGAGAGACCCGCTTGCCGCCGACCCGCAGGGTCTGCTGTCCGGAACGGAGGTAGATCCTGCCCGCGTTCATTCGCAGTGGCAATTCTATCAGAGCCTTGATCCGAAGTTCGTCCTGAAGCGGCTGATAGTGTCGCTGACCCCGCCGAAATCGGTTCGGCTTTCGATCGTCGAGGATCGCATCGTTGCCGAGGGTGAGGCTCCCGATACCTGGATAGATCGGGCGCGCGCAGCGGCCCGACAGCTTTCGGCAGGCGGACCGGAATTCGACATCTCCAAGGTTCGTGATGTGAGCCCCGAAGCACGCGCGGCGGAGCACTGGCAGACTTATGTGTCGCGACTGGAGGCCCAAGCCGGAATCATTGTCGCCCAACAAACGGCGCGGGGCGGACATTTCTATATTTCCGGCCTGAGAGACCCCCAGGCCGCCGACCCGAAGGCTCTTCTGTCCGGAACAGGGGTCGATCCTGCTCGCGTTCATTCGCAGTGGCAATTCTATCAAAGCCTCGATCCGAAGTTCGTGGTGAAGCGGCTGATGGCGTCGCTGACTCCGCCTGATTCAGTACGGCTTTCGATCATCAAGGATCGCATCGTTGCCCAGGGTGAGGCTCCTGCCGCCTGGATAGATCGGGCGCGGGTCGCCGCCCAAGAGCTGTCCGCGGACGGACTCTCTCTAGAACTCTCCGAGCTGCGTGAGTTGACCCCTCCGCAACTCACTCATTTGAGGGAGGCTATTCAAGCGGTCAACATTTTCTTCGATTCTGGCAAGGCTGTACCGGGACCGGAGCAACTGCCGGTTCTCGACAATTTGGCGAACCAGTTGAAGCAATTGGCCAAGGACGCCCGCAACGCAGGCGTAACAGCACAGTTCATGTTGACCGGCCATTCGGACGAGACGGGCCGTGAAACGGCCAAATTGTCGATCAGCGCCGCGCGCGCGGAAACAGTTCGTGCGCTTCTCAAGAAGCGCGGCGTCGATCCGGAGTTGCTCTTGGTTCGCGGCGCGGGCACCTTTGAGCCAGCGGAGATTGAAAATAGCCGAACGGGGAACTCCGCCAACCGCAGAGTTTCGGTTACGGTAAACTTCCACTAGGGCGGAGCCCAGGAAATTGCAAAAGAAGATCTGCATGTTGGGCGGGTTCGCTGTCGGAAAGACGAGTCTCGTTCGCAGGTTTGTGCAAAGCATCTTTTCAGAAACCTACTTGACCACGGTGGGAGTGAAAATCGACAAGAAGAGTGTCGCATTCCCGGACAAAACCGTGGATCTGATTTTGTGGGATTTGGCCGGCGAAGACGATATCGGCTCATTCCGCGTCAGCTATGTGCGAGGTGCGAGCGGGCTCGTGCTTGTCGTCGATGGAACCCGCGCCGCTACTCTTGAAGTGGCGCTCACGTTGCGCGAGCGGGCCGAGGCTGAATTCGGCGCTATGCCGTTTGTATTGCTGTTCAACAAATCCGATCTGGCCGATCGGTGGGCAATATCGGATAGTGAAATTAACGAACTGAGGCAACTTGGATGGCAAATCTATCTAACAAGTGCGCTTTCAGGTGAACATGTTGATGATGCGTTTCGTCAGCTTGCTTCGATGGTTAGCAAATAGACCATGCATGAAATGCCACGAGAAGTCAGAAGCTGGATTTACGATTTCTTCTATAACGAGCACTCCGTCGCATATCTGAAAATCGACGCCCAGCTTTGCATAGCTGCGAAGGGCGGTAACGTTAAACATTACGGACTCTCATCAGTTCGCATAGGTAAGCCTGTTGCCGAGCAGCTTGAATTCATGGAAGGTTTGCTGCCCTGCCCGGAGCTTCCATATCATATGGCCATGGTCGAACTGCCTAGCGGGCGTGTCGCGGACCTCCATCTTTTTGCTGACAATGCCTGCGTGTGGCTGCTCTTTCTTGACGCCACTGCCGAACGCGACAATAGGCAGCGACTTCAACAGAAGGCTTATGAAATGACGCTCCTGCAAGAGAGGGAGCGTCAACTCAACGAGAAATTACAGTCGATGAACGAGGCGTTGAGGGCGAGCCAAGAGGGATTGTCGCGTGAATACCAGCGCGCCGAAGCCCTGCTCCTCAACATTCTTCCGGCGTCTATCGCGGAGCGGCTAAAAGCGCACGAAGAAATTGCAGACAACTACGCAGAGGTGAGTGTGCTTTTTGCCGACATCGTTGGTTTTACGGAAAGAGCGCGGAACGTCGGAGCGGTGACGACGCTCGCTATTTTAAATTACTTCTTCAAGGCGGCGGATCTGCTCTCGGAGCGATACGGCTGCGAAAAGATCAAGACAATCGGCGATTGTGTGATGGTGGTCGCTGGCCTGCCCGCCGCGCGATCCGATCATGCGGAAGCCCTTGCGCACTATGCACTTGAACTGCGGAAGGCGGTCAAGCTCGAACGCTTCGCAGGAGAACCGATAAGACTCAGAATTGGAATTCACTCAGGACCAATCGTAGCAGGCGTCATAGGCAAAAGGCGGTTTGCCTATGACCTATGGGGCGACACCGTCAATCTCGCCGCACGTATCCAAACGTCCGCGGAGCCCGATGAGATCCGTATTTCGGACGCAACTCACAAACTGCTTGGACCAAATTTTGCCTGCGACCCACTCGCGGAAACGGAATTGCGTGGGACAGGTCGTGTGCGAATGTGGCGGCTCCCGGCCTGATTTGCCGCATGGCGGTGCCGACCCCGGAGCGCATTGCATCTCAAGCAACATCATGGTTTCGAATGCCCGCAACGGTGCGCGAAGCAGTCGACTGCCGAGCGACCGATGCCCAGTTCCTATAACGGCTGGAGGCTGGGCCTGGGCCGGAATGCCCTCCCCGGCGGCTAAGTAGACACCGCGAAGTAGCCGGCGTAACGCTCTGGGTCGGAACGATGACGTCTTGCACCGCAACATCGGTTTCTTCAAGGTAGGGCAACAACGGACATCGATGTCGTTGCTCGCCGATCTGACCGGAAGGTTAACAGCACGATGCTACGCATCACTCGACGATTGGGAGCCAGGGCCTTGGCGCGCCCGGCACGGCGTCTCGGAGACCTGACTGCGATGTTTGCCCTGATTGCCAGACCGCTCGTCTTTGGGATCGCCCTTTTGTTGGCTGCTCAGGCGCAGGCGCAGGCGCCGGCGACCGTCCCGCCTGAAAGGGTCAAACAGCTGTTCGAGCTTCTCGACGATCCGTCAGTGAAGGCCTGGGTGGCCGAACAGCGAAATCAGGACGCCGGATCAACGGGAGCGCCCGCCGAGAGAGGAGCTTCGCCGACCAACGCATCGTCCGGTGCCGTGGTCGCACCCGGCCAGATGAATACGATGGCATCCTCGACGCTCGATGGGATCAGGCATCATATCGAAAGAATCATGCGAACTTTGCCCTTGCTGCCAGGCCAGTTCGCGCGCGTTCGGGCAGAGACGATGGAGGATATGTCCAGCAAGGGGTCTGCCGCCGTATTTGCGCTGATTGCAATGTTCATCGCTGCCGGCCTGGCGCTCACTTGGGCAACGTACAAGTTCACCCGTCCATTTCGTCTTTGGATTATCGCGCAACCGAAGGATACGCCCGTTGGGCGAGCCAAGAAGATTGGTGGTCGCATGCTTTATTCCAGCATGCTGATCGTCTCTTTCGCACTGGGCAGCGCCGGCGCGTTCATGTTGTTCGACTGGCCAATGCTTATCCGCGAGATTGTGCTGACATTTCTGATGGCGGCAGTCGTTACATGGGGTGTGCGCATGTACGTCATGGCCACGCTCGTCCCTTCCTTCATGAACGTCGAGAACGCCGTCGAGGTTCGTGCTTTGCCGATCACCAACGAAGCGGCTGACCATTGGTCCTATTGGCTACCCCGGATCGTCGGCGTCTTCGCCTTCTTCGGCGCCGCGTTTATCCTCTTGCCAGGTCTCGGCATCGATCAGGACGGAATGATGGTCCTGTCACTGGGCGCCGACTTCGTGCTGCTGGTGCTCCTGCTGCTCGCGATTTGGCGTCGGCCAAGAACGCAGCGAGACGGTGCGCGCCACATCGGTCACACGGAAGCGACATGGCTATTGACTGCTTATTTCGTAGTCCTGTTCCTGCAGCGCATCGCCGGCCTTTATACATACTTCTGGTTTACCTTCGCCGCATTCTTCCTGCCTTTGGCAATCGTGATGACGCAGCGCGGGGTTAATTTCGTTCTGCGGCCAGGTTCGGAAGATGTCGGCCGGCCTACGATCCCGGCGGTGACGATCGCTGTCATCGATCGCGGAATCCGAATGATTTTCATCCTGGCGGCGGCTTACCTTCTCGCACGTATCTGGGGTCTGGACATGCAATCCATGCGGGACAGCGATACGACGACGACGTTCATATTGCGCGGCTTGATCAATGTCGTGGTCATTGCCCTCGCAGCCGACTTCGGCTGGTCGATCATCAAAGCTTTGATCGAACGAAAGCTGGGCATCGAAACACCGCACCCTGTGATCAGCGACGAGGACGTCACTATCCTCGATCCGCAGCAGGCGCGGCTGCACACGCTCTTGCCGATCCTCCAGAATATTCTGCTCGCATCGATCATCGTGATGGCGGTGCTTATGATGCTCGCCTCGCTGGGTATCCAGATCGGCCCATTGATCGCCGGCGCTGGCGTCGTCGGCGTCGCCGTGGGCTTTGGGGCACAAACCATTGTCAAGGACGTCATTTCAGGCGTGTTTTTTCTGCTCGACGATGCGTTCCGTGTTGGCGAATACATTTCATCGGGCAATTACAAGGGTACTGTTGAAAGCTTTTCGCTGCGCTCGGTGAAGCTGCGCCACCATCGTGGTCCGCTGTTCACGATACCTTTCGGTGAACTCGGGGCAGTCCAGAACCAGAGCCGTGACTGGGTTATCGATAAATTCAACATCACCGTTGGTTATGACACCGATATCGACTTCGCTCGCAAGCTGATCAAGCGGATCGGGCTCGAACTGGCGGAAGATCCCGAGTTCAAACACTGGGTGCTCGACCCGATCAAGATGCAGGGCGTACAGGAGTTCGGCGAATACGGCATCGTATTGAGGGTCAAGGCCACAACCAAGCCGGGAGGCGCCTTCGGTATGAAACGCAAATTCTATGTACGCCTCCGCCAGGTCTTCAAGGAGCAGGGCATCGAACTGCCATTTCCGACCGTCCAGGTTCAGGGGCTACAGAACCCACATGGGGCAGAGAATGCGCCGTTGGAGATCACACCCGAGTTAAAAATGGCCGTCGCGCAGTCGCACACTATTCGGCGCAGAAGAAAGGCTAGCACAACGGAATAAGAAAGCTGCGACACCTGCCGGTCACAACCCGGCTTTCCGCGCATCGCCCGTGGGCAGGGATACTTTTCTGTCTTCGACCGTTAGGACGAAAAAATATCGTCACTAGCCTCACCGACCCCTGACGGTACTTTGAAAGATTCGGGCGGCAGTACGCCGGAGGTCCGTTGGACCTGGCGTTGGCGTCGAGCTCTACATGCCAATAGATGCCGAACGCAACGAACGGATTTATTTCAATGCTTTGTGGCGCATCATAGTAAGCGGTGTTCTCAGGCCACGGCCTTGAGCTCGAGCTTGTTGATGTAGACCCAAGGCAGGAGATCGTCGATCTGGCTGTTGGG
>NZ_JAMYLN010000038.1:0-56294 GCF_040318035.1 Mesorhizobium sp. M1329
CAGATTTCCGGCAAAATCAAAGCCGAAATCAGGGGGAAAATCCTAAATTGAATCAAAGCGTTCCGAGTTTTTCACGGGCGACTATCCAGGATCTAGCCTGCCAACGAGATCGCCTTGCCCATCGTCCCCGGGAACGATCCGGATCACCCTCTCGGGTAAATCACTGCCTGTATGTTCCTCTTCGTTTATCTGTTCTCCTGTTTCATGCCGACTCGGGTCCGCCGGCTTCCTTGCCAAAGCGGAACGCGGTCGCATCGCTCCACATGCGATGCAGGATGACGGCGAGCTTGCGGGCAACCGCGACCCGGGCTATCGCCATACCGCGCCGTTTGGCGACATTCATGCCCCATGCCCTGAGGCTCGACCATTTCCTGCTGAGCAAAAGCAGCGAATCCGCCGCCTCATAGAGGGCCGTGCGGGCGAGTTCGTCACCGCATCGGCTGACCTTGCCCTGAATGTCCGTTTCACCGGATTGATAACGTGCCGGGGTCAGACCCAAATGCGCTCCGACATCCCTGGATCGGCGAAAGCGGTCCGGCTGATCGACCGTGGCACGAAAGGCGAGCGCGGTGATGGGTCCCACACCGGGCACGGACATGAGGCGCCGGCAGACTTGCTCCTTGCGGGCGATATTGAAGACCTGCTTTGTCAGTCGCCCGAACTCGCGCAACATCGTTGCCACGATCGCCAGAAGCGGCTCGACAAGCGCCATGATGACCGTATCTGCGCCAATCAGTTCGCGCACGCGATGGGCGAAAGCTGCGCGGCCTGGAGTGCCGAGCTTGATGCCGGCCTCCCGCAGAATCGCCCTGACGACATTTTCGATCGTCCGCATTTCATTGAGGACCGTGCGTCGCGCAACGAGGAGGGATCGCCAGAGCCGACACTGCTGGCTTTTCACATGCACCTGCCGATACCAGCCGGTGCGCATGATCTGCGCCAAGGCGCGGGCGTCGTTGCGATCGGTTTTGTTCGGCATCGTTTTCATCGCCGCGTTGGCCTGCCGGGTCTCGATGCAGATCGCCGGCAATCCTTCGGCGCGAATACCGTCATAAAGCCAGGCTGTCAGCGAACAGGCTTCGAGCCCGATGCGCTCCAGCGGCAGATCGATTTTCCGCAAGGCTTCATAAAGCGGCCTCGGCTCACTCGCCGCCCGCCCTTCCTTCACGATCCGGCCGCTCTCGTCGACGACACAGATCGCGGTCTCTTCCAAAGACACGTCAAGTCCGGCAAAATACTTCATGGCTGCTCCTCCTGATGTTTGTGGCGATCTACATCGACCACGTTCTCACATCTCGACAGGAGCAGCCGCCCTCAATTTGGCTCGGGCGAGACCCCAATCACCCCATCTGTTGAAAAAGTGGCTCGCAGCGGGCCTGTGAGCGTGATTCAGCGTCTCCGGAGAGATTCGGAGAACGAGGCATGCGCGGCGGAGACGAACGGTCTGGCGAACTGTTCAGTTATGTTTGGATCTGGAGGCTCGGGTGCGGCGCGATCATCCGTTGCGCCGCATTCGGGCGATTGTGAACGAGGCGCTGGCGGCGTTGAGCGGGAATTGGCGGCGCTGTATTCGCCGATGGGGCGGCCTTCGATCCCGCCGGAAAAGCTGCTGCGAGCGATGCTGCTACAGGCGTTTCTACTCGATCCGCTCGGAGCGGCTTTTGATGGAACGGCTGGAATACGACCCTCTGTTTCGCAGGTTCGTCGGCATCGGCATCGATGACGCGGCCTGGGACCATTCGGTGTTCTCAAAGAACCGCGACCGGTTGCTGGAAGTTGATATCGCGGCGAATTCTTAGGCGCAGTGCTGGCGCAGCCCAAGGTGAAGAAGCTTCTGTCTACGGACCACTTCTCGGTCGATGGCACACTGATCGAGGCGTGGGCATCGATGAAGAGCGTCAAACCGAAGGACGGCCCAAGCGGGGGTCATGGCGAGCCACCGGCTGAAGGGGGCGGGCGAAACGCGGAAGCGGACTTCCATGGCCACAAGCGTTCTAACGACACACATGCCTCGACCACCGATCCGGATGCCCGGCTCTATCGCAAGGGCAAAGGCAAGGAGGCCAAGCTGTGGTTTATGGGACATGGCTTGATGGAGAACCGCCACGGCCTGTTGGTCGACGCCTGCCTGACACTGGCCGACGGACATGCTGAGCGGATGGCCGCACTGCACATGATCGAACCTCGAGCGGAGCGGCCACAGGCGATCACGCTCGGCGCCGACAAGGCCTACGACGCGGAAGACTTCGTCAATGAGCTACGCTCGATGAGGGTGACGCCGCATCTAGCGCAGAACACGAGCGGCCGCAGTTCCGCGATCGACGGGCGCACGACGCGACATGGCGGCTATGCCGTCAGCGAGCGCATCAGGAAGCGCATCGAAGAGGCGTTCGGTTGGATCAAGGTCGTGGCCGGCCAGCACAAGACCAGGTTCCGCGGCCGCGACCGTGTCGGATGGGCCTTCACCTTCGCAGCCGCTGCCTACAATCTGGTGCGACTGCCAAAGCTCATGGCGGAGACCGGCTGATGGCCAAGGTTCCCGGCTTCGCCAAGGCCTTCGCCGGCCGCTGGCGCATCATCGAGATGGAAGTTTGGGATAACGACTTCCTCGATCTCGTCGAGGAAGCCCATCTGACATTCAAAGGCCCGGCGGATGGCGAGATCGCCTTCGGCGCACTCAAGGGCTTCCTCGATGTCCGATATGGGACCCGCGACGGCTCAGCCTGCGCGGAATTCTCGTGGAGGGACATGATGAGAACGACTCAGCCTGTGGCCGCGGCTGGGTTGTCTTTGGCACTGCAGGCCGCCTTGTCGGCCACTTCTACATCCACAACGCCGACGATTCAGGCTTCGTTTGCGAAAGAGCCTGACTTCTTCAACAGCCTGCTAGTTTAGGTCGCTGACTTGGCTCTTCGAGTTGCCGCTCATGCCTATCCTTGACCAGACGACCATCGACTAAACGCGTAGAGATCCACGATCCCGGCATTTTCCAACCCAATTTAACAAAACATTAATCCCTATCATTTCAGCGAATGTTATCTTCCAGTCCGCTGCGGGTCTCGGATTGAAGTATTGGAAGAAAAGATCTTTGCGGTTGTTGATGGAAATCTGGTCAAGAAAGTCGTTGGCCTCTCCGGTCGAGAGGCGGTGCGAGTGTTCGCTGGAAGGCTCCGATGGTTCATAATGGTCAGAGGTTCTCGTTGCGATCCGATGGTCAGTTGGAGCGACTGACATTCCGAAGACCGACGAAGATTCATGCAGCCGATGTATGGGAACTCATAGCGAAGTGCCCGCAACTAGACCGCAACTCGCTGTATTGCGAGCTGCTGCTTTGCAGTGATTTCGCCGACACCTGCGTTCTCGCTGAGCGTGCCGGGGCGGTGGTTGGCTGGTTGTCGGCTTATCGGCGGCCGAGCGAACCCGCGACGCTCTTCGTTTGGCAGATTGCCGTGCATCCTGAGATACGCAACACAGGGCTGGGCAAGGGCCTGATCATGTCCGCCCTGAAGAGACGATCTTGCCAGCATGTGACGCACATCAAGGCCACGGTGACGCTCAGCAACCCGACCTCCGGATTGTTTTTTGCTGCCCTGGCTCGGGACCTCGGCGCACCAATCCAGCAAGCTCTCTGGTTCGATCGCCAAGCTCATTTTAAGGGGCGGTATGATAGCGAGTACCTGCTAGCAATCGGCCCTATCGAATGCTCCCCTTAGCTCCGCAACCATTCCGGCGGGTCTGCCAAGTCAATGTCCAAATGAGGAAGCAACGATGATTGTCCAAAGTCCATCAAATCACGAGGAGGAATTTGCGATCTTCAACCATCTCGAGTCTGAAGTGCGCAGCTACGCCCGCAGCTTTCCCGTCGTTTTCGCGGCGGCGCGAGGGGCTCAGCTGTTTGCGCGCGATGGGACAGCCTATCTCGACTTTCTCATGGGTTGCTCAAGTTTAAACTATGGCCACAACCCCCCTGAGCTGAAGGCCGCGCTCATAGACTACATTGCGGGCGACGGCCTCACGCATGGCCTTGATCTGTATAACGAAGCCAAGGAGTCCTTTCTGTGGGAATTCCACGAGACGATCCTAAGGCCACGACAATTAGACTACGTCGTACAGTTTCCCGGCCCGACCGGCGCCAACGCGGTCGAGGCCGCCCTCAAGCTGGCGCGCAAGATCACTGGTCGGGCCAACATCATAGCCTTCACCAACGGCTTTCACGGCGCGAGCCTTGGCGCTCTCTCCTGCACCGGCAACCGATATCACCGCGCTGCCGCCGGCCAGCTGCTCGGCGGCGTGACGCGGCTACCCTATGACGGCTATCTTGGGTCCTCTGTAGACACGGCCGATTACCTTGATCGCCTGCTCTCGGATCCCTCCAGCGGCGTGGACGCCCCGGCGGCGGTGATTGTCGAGACAGTTCAGGGCGAAGGCGGTCTGAATGTCGCCGGCACGGAGTGGCTGCGCAAAGTGGCGGCCATTGCGCGCAGACATGGAGCACTGCTGATCGTCGATGACATTCAGGCGGGTGTTGGCCGGACCGATGCATTTTTCAGCTTCGAAGCTTCGGGTCTCCGTCCGGACATCGTCACGATGGCGAAATCGATATCGGGCTATGGCCTGCCTATGGCCCTCGTCCTAATTGATCGTCACCTCGACAAGTGGGAGCCGGGAGAGCACAACGGCACATTCCGCGGCAATTGCCACGCTTTCGTGACCGCCCGGGCAGCCCTTGAGCACTTCTGGCGGACGGACAGCTTGGCAGCGTCCGTCAGGGAGAAAGGCAATCTGCTGAAAAACCGCTTTGAGCAGATCGCGCAGAAATACGACCCAAGCCGCGTGTCAGCCAAGGGTCGTGGCATGATGCGGGGCATCGATCTGAAGTCCGGCGAGGTTGCCCGTCAGGTCGTCAGCACCGCCTTCCAGAGGGGCCTCATTGTCGAGACCGCCGGTCCCAAAGACGAGGTCGTGAAGTGTCTGCCACCTCTCGTCAGTGGGGAGGATCAGCTTAGCCAAGGCCTCGACATCCTCGAAGACGCTGTCGATAGCGTGATCGGCAGCGCAATGAATACGACAGCCTGAGAGGTGAATCATGATCGTCAAGGATTTCAATGAGGAGAAACTGACAGCCCGCCGTGTTGAGACGTCGAGCTGGGAAAGCGTTCGGCTGGTCCTCAAGAACGATGGGATGGGCTTCTCCTTCCACATCACCACGATCCATTCGGGTGCCCGGCTCAAGATGCACTACCGAACCACCTTGAGGCGGTCTACTGCGTCTCTGGAACGGGTTCTATCGAGGATCTGCAGGCAGATGAGGTCCATGTCGTGCGACCCGGCGTCATTTACGCGCTCGATAAGCATGATGCTCACCTGCTCTCTGCCGAGACCGAATTGGTGTTAGCCTGCGTTTTTGTACCTCCCTTCGAGAGCCGCGAGGTGCATGATGAGACTGGCGCTTATCCTCTGGTCTCCGAAGCTGTGTGACATCGCCACAGGGACGACTCCAAAATTGGGGGGTCGGCTACTTCGCCTCTCGGCCGTTCTAGCGGGTCTAGCGGGCCTCCTAGAAGACAAGTCTACCAGACCGGATGACCCGAGGAATTGCTGGCAATAGAAACGGTCTGCGCCAATGCAAACGACCGAGGTCCAAATAAATCCGATGGATGGTCGCGAAGCCGCGCTTAGCCGGAGAGCAACACTGAAAATTGGGGATTTCCTTGCTTAACTTGAAGTCTGGCATACATACCGTAGAGAAGATCGGAGGCACGTCGATCTCCGATGTAGCTGCCGTCGAGAACGTCCTGGTTGCGGGACGCAAGGGAAGTGCTCTCTACAATCGAATTTTCGTCGTATCCGCCTACAGCGGGATGACGGACCGGCTTCTCGAGCAGAAGAAGACTGGCGAGGCCGGCGTGTATACACTCTTCGCTCGGATCAGCTTGGGTCGAAGCGATCGCAGAGACCCATCAAGAGATGAGGAGGATCAATGCGGAAATCTTTCGCGGCACATCGCAAAAGCTCGTCGCAGATGAGTTCGTGAGCGAACGCATTGAAGGAGTGCGCAGCTGCCTTTTGGATCTACAGCGGCTTTGCTCATATGGTCACTTCAGGCGCGAAGAGCACCTGAATACCGTGCGCGAGATTCTGGCCGCGCAGGGCGAAGCTCACAGTGCGCACAACACCGCTCTGCTGCTCAGGGGTCTCCGGCGTGGAGGCGATCTTCGTGGACATGACGGGCTGGCGCGAAGAAGCTGAAATGAGCCTTGACGCGCGAGAGAGAGCGCTGTCCGTAATCGATCTCGGCAAGCAACTACCGATCGTCACGGGTTACAGCTTATGCCCGGGTGGCATGGTGCGGGTCTATAGCCGGGGCTACACCGAGGTCACATTCGCTCGAATCGCCGCCCTCACAGGTGCCAGGGAAGCAATGTAAGCGCGAATTTCCCCGCACCTTTTGCTGTTGAGTGCTCTGATGCATGAGGTGTCCACCAAAATAGGTGGACACCAAGTGATGGAAGAAGATGAGCAGAAACTGCGGGTGAGGCTTGTCGGTCGGGACGGGCGACGCCGATACGACCCGGCATCGAAGGACCGTCTTGTCTCGGCCTGTCTTGAGCCTGGCGTGTCGGTATCGAGGCTTGCGCTCGAACATGGGGTCAATGCGAACCTTCTTCGGAAGTGGATAAAGAAGCGGGCGGAGACCCAGTCCCTCCCACAGCCCCCACCATCGGCGTTCATCCCGGTTCAGATTGAAAGCACTTCCGATCGGGCCTTGCTGCGACAGAGCAGCATGGCTGCGGTGGATTTGCCGGGGACTTGCGATGGGGCACGTAGGTCGGCATCGAAAAGGACAGCGCCTTTTTCCTCTCCAGCCAAGGTGAGCGCGTCGCTGCCGAACGGCGTGAAGTTGACGCTGGAATGCGGTGATGTGGATGCGTTGACGGCGACCATCGGAGCACTGGGTCATGTTCAGACTGGGCGCTGACCTGAAAGTCTACCTGCACCGCGAGCCGATCGACTTCCGGGCCGGCATCAACAGCCTTGCGGTTCTGGTCCAAGAGACGATGGCGCTCGATCCGTTTGCTCCGGCGGTTTTTGCGTTCTGCAATCGCCGTCGCGACCGGATGAAGCTCCTGTTCTTCGATCGGTCGGGCTTTGTGCTGGTAATGAAGCGGCTGACCGAGGACAAGTTCCGGTGGCCGCGCCGGGAGGCAGCGGTGGTCACGCTTACGACCGAGCAATTGCACTGGATCCTCGACGGCATCGACATCGATGCGATGGTCCGCCATCCGGTGCGGCAATATCAGGTTGCCGGTTGAGGGCTCTCGAATTGAGCGGTTGACGCGGCGGCATGCTTTCGATTCAAGAATCTGATGAATCGACCCGGCGAACCGACTGTTGAAGCGTTGATGGCGCGTATTGCTGCGCTGCAGGCGCAGAACCGTCAACTCACCGAACGCGTCGTCAAACTCGAGGAAGAGCTGGCGCTTGCACGACTGCATCGTTTTGCGCCGCGCAGTGAAAAGCACATTGACCGCCTCTTCAATGAAGCCGAACAGGCCGCGGATGAGGACGCCGCCGACAACGAAGATGGCGGCGTCGTTGTCCTGCCGGACACGGGCTTGCCGGCGAGCGAAGGGGCGACGGGAAAGAAGCGCGGCCGCAAGGCCTTGCCGGAAAACCTGCCGCGCGAGCGCGTCGAGTATGACCTTCCCGACGATCAGAAGGCTTGTCCTTGCTGCCGTCACCAGATGCATCGCATGGGCGAGGCCGTTACCGAGCAACTTCATATCGAGGTGAAGGCGAAGGTCCTGCAGAATGTGCGGTTCAAATATGCTTGCCGTCATTGCGACCGTACCGGCATCAACACGCCGGTCGTGACCGCGCCGATGCCCGCGCAACCCTTGCCTGGCAGCATCGCCACGGCTTCGACGCTGGCCTTCGCGCTCGTTCACAAATACGTCGACGGCACACCGCTCTACCGCCTGGCGCAGGCCTTCGAGCGCGCGGGCGTTCCTGTCAGCCGTGGCGCTCTGGGTCACTGGGTGATCGGCTCGAGCGAAAAGCATCTCGCCCGCATCTATGACGTGCTGAAGCTGCGGCTCAGATCGCAGCCCCTCATCCATGGCGACGAGACCACGGTCCAGGTGCTGAAGGAAATGGACAGAGAGGCCACCAGCACCTCGTACATGTGGGCATACCGGAGCGGCCACGACAGTGACGAGCCGATCGTGCTGCTCGATTATCAGCCGGGTCGCGGCCAGATACACCCGCAGACCTTCTTGGGCGATTACCGCGGCATCGTGATGAGTGACGGTTATTCCGCCTGGCGCACGCTGGAAGGGGCAACGCATCTTGGCTGCATGGCCCATTCCAGGCGGCGCTTCGTCGATGCCCTAAAGGCGAGGAAGAAAGGCGGCGGCCCGCCGGAACAGGCGCTCCGGTTCTTTGAACAGCTCTATCGGGTTGAAAGGCAGGCGCGGAACGAAATCCCCGATGACGGCGAAACGCGAGATCACTGCATTCGCCGCTTCCGCCAGCAACATAGTGTCCCGATCCTCCAGGCTCTCAAGGCATGGCTCGACGACATCGCCCCAAAAGTCTTGCCGGACAGCAAGCTCGGCGACGCCGTCTCCTACACCCTGAACCAATGGGGATATCTGACTCGTTACACCGAGGACGGCAGCATGCCGATCGACAACAATCTTCTCGAGCGTGACATCAGAATCTTTGCCACTGGCCGGAAAAGTTGGCTGTTCAGCGATACCGTCGACGGAGCCAGGGCCAGCGCCGTCATCTACAGCCTGATGTTGACCTGCCGCGCCTGTGGCGTCGAGCCGTTAGCGTGGCTGCGCCACGTCCTCACCGAGCTGCCTCAACGCGCTGTCGATACTGATATCGACGACCTGCTGCCCTTCAACTTCGCCAAAACCGCCGCAGCCTGATCCGCCCGGACGCGTCCATCTGAAAGCGACCGTCGTTGAAAGGCGGCGTCGACGTGCGGGGAAATGAGCGCTTTCGAAGCAATAATCCAAAAGGAGTTCCATCTATCAACAGCCGATCCCAAGATTGTCGGCATCAACCGGGTTCACGTTGTCGGCCGTACCAACTATGAGGTCGCCAATCAGCTGTCTAACCTCCAATTGGAAGCAATTCATTCGGTCGTGTCCAAGGAGTTGCGTCGCGCAAATATCCCTCTTCGTGTCAAGAATACGTTTGATCCTCAGAACGGTGGAACCCTCATCACTCGCGACTATGTCTCTGACTCCCCCCAGGCAGAAATCATCGCAGGCCTCAGAGGAGTGCATGCGCTAGAGTTTTTCGAGCCGGAAATGGTGGGTGTGGCGAACTATGATGCTGCCATTCTCAAAACGTTGAAAAGGCAAGACGTCCGCGTCTTTATGAAAGCATCGAATGCAAATACCATCACGCATTACCTCGCCGCGACGCCCGACGCAATCGCCCTCGTTGTCAAGGCGCTGCAAGGTGATTTTCCAATGGCTAACATAGCAACAAGAAAGGTGGGCATTGTTTCAGCCATCGGAAGCGCTCTTAATCCTCAGGGCATAACTGCCATTGCGGCGCAAGCGCTAGCGGATGCCTGCATAGAGGTACTGGGAGTACATCAACTCATGAGCAACGTAGACATAATTTTCATTGTAGATGAGTTGTACTTTGATGACGCAGTTAGGGCGCTTCACGGCACCCTGATCGAAGATTCCCGGCTGCGTGTTGCGGCTAAGCGTTCTCCTCGTGTGGCGCGGGCTGCGCCAACCAATCCCGTCCAGCACGTAGGCGAGCTGCGCCGCTGAACCGTACCGTCGGCGGCGACGGCGTACCCCTCCGGTGAAGCTTTCAATTACCGCATCGTCGGCTTGATCCAATGGAGATGCCAAAGGCGATGTCGTGCAAGCGGGTCATGCCGCGCCAGACGACTATGTTGCCGGGAGGAGGATCATGGTTGCGGGCGAGATAGCCGCCAAGCATGGCGATTTGCAGCAGGTAAGCGGCGAGCGTGGGCCGTTGGAGCCGTGGTCGCGTTCGGGACGCGTCGATCCGGTCGAGCGCAGTGATCTCGGCGAAGGTGAGAACGCTGTCGGGCGCGGCGTCTGGCTTGGCGCGCGCCGACATAGTGACGAAGAATATGCGCCAGCTGACCACCGCGATGAGAGCGAGGAACTTCGCCAGCCTCTCTGCGGTCTCGAGCCTCGCCTCCTCGGCGCGGCAGCCGGACTTCATGACCTTGTGGAACACCTCCGCCTTCCAGCGCAGAGCGTACCAGCCGAGCTTCTCGACCGCCACGGAGAGATCTTCGACCGGCAGGTTGGTTACCAGCTTCCAGTCGATCGGCTCGCGACCGGCCGGCGGATCCTCTTCGAGGGCATGGATGTATGTCAGAACCTGCGGACTGTAGCGCTTCTGTTTGCCCACGGGCGGCAAGGTGTTGATGGCGGCGAACTTCACCTGCAGCCAGGTCGTCTCGTCCTGATCGACCGTAATGCGATGACGTCCCGCCCAAGGCGCCGCCGCAAGTTGGGCAAAGACGCGATGAGCAGGATCGTGTGGGGCAGCATCGGCAGGCCGCTCTGCCAGCCTGTTCGTCTGCACCCGCACGATGAAGCTCGTACACAAGGTCTTGCGCCGTGCAATAGAGCTCGTAGATATCGCTCTCCCGGTCACCCACATGCACGCAGCGCTCGGGCGCGCCAACGAGCGCGATGGACTGGCGCAGGTTCTCCAGCCAGCGGTAGCACTCCTTCGTCTCGATCGGCACGCGCGTGGGATTGATGTGCCGCTTGAGCGCGAGCGTTCCCTTGAACTTCGTTCGTGTCCAGAACTTCGCCGCCGTCAGACCGAGGGGTGTGCCGGTGAGGGTGACGGCCAGGCTCGAATGCATCAGCACCCCGCACAAGGTCAGCACGTTGGGCTGCCCGGCCTTGTAGCGCCCGGCGTTGATGGTTTTGGTGAAGCCGATTTTGCCCGGCTGCGAGCGGCTGTAGATAAATTCGGTCGTGTCCTGCAGGATAAGGATCGGACCTTCGCTCGCCGCAACGCGCGCCGCGGTCGCGGCGAAATGGCCGGCCAGAACGCCATGTTCGGTCACACGCGGGTTGTCAAAGAAGCGGTAGGCCGCCTTCGCCGTCATCGGCCTTCAGGCGGGGTTGCGCCAGCCCGATCAGACAGGACCTTGGTCAGCGGGTGCGTGTGGATATGATCTCGTGCGTGCTTCACTTGCTGGCGCCGGAGTCTTGCTAAGAGCCTGACCCGAAACTCGGTTTTGGGGGTGGAAGCGGTTGAGTGGCCCCGTCCGTTGTGATTCGTTTGAGTTGTCTAGACTTGAACGGGATCACGACATGGGTTGGACGGAGAGCACCCGCCGGCGATATTGCCGCGCGGGGCAGCGAGATGCAAACGCGTTGACGGACAGGGGATGGGCGTTGATCGAGCCGTTCCTGCCGGGAACGAAGCAACGGGACGACCGCGGACGACAGAACTTCGCGCGGTTGTGGACGCGCTTCTCTACATCGCCTGGACCGGCTGCCAATGGGGCATTGCCCGACCGGTTGCCGCCGGTTTCGACGGTTCAACCCTAGTTCTATGCCTGGCGGGACAACGGGCTGTGGAAGACTATCAACTTGCACTTGGTGGCTGCGGCACGCCTGGCGCTTGGTCGCGAGGCGAGCCCGAGCGCCGGTGTCATCGACAGCCAATCGGCAAAGACCATGGACGTTGCCGGTTTGCGTGGTTACGACGCCGGCAAGAAGGTCAGAGGCCGCAAGCGCCATATCATTACCGACACCGAGGGACACTTGGTCGGGCTGACGGTGCACACGGCCGACATCCAGGACAGGGATGGGGCCGTCGGCGTCATCGCCTTCAGCTGCATGGTGTCGACGCTGCGGGGCGTCCGGTGCTGGTGCGTAAATTGCAACGGCGGGCGGTAGTCCCGCTCTTCGCCAAGCTTGCGCCGGTGAGGATCGGGCTGGAGGCGTGCGGCGGCTCGCATTACTGGGCGCGCACGCTGTCGGGGCTGGGTCATGAGGTGGTGCTGATCGCGGCGCAGCACGTGAAGCCGTATGTGCGGCGCGGCAAGCATGACGCGGCTGACGCCGAGGCGATCTGCGAGGCGATGAGCCGGCCCAGGACACGCTTTGTTGGGGTCAAGAGCGGCGAGCAGCAAGCGGCGCAGATGCTGTTTGGGGTGCGCGAGCAGCTGGTGCGGCGGCGCACGCAGCTTTCCAACACGATCCGCGGCTACGCAGCTGAATTCGGCCTGGTGGCCGCACAAGGCCTTGCCCGCATCGAGCCACTGCTGGCCCGCATTGCCGGCGACGCGACGGTGCCGGCGCTGGCAAAGGAACTGCTTGAGACGCTCGGCGAGGAATACCGCGCGGTGTGCGCGCGATACGCGGCAATCGACAAGAAGCTGTTGGCCCATCACCGCAAGGACGAGACTGGACAGCGGCTGGCTGCGATGCCCGGCGTCGGGCCGGTCGTGGCGAGCCTGCTCGGCGTCAAGGTCACTGATGCGACAGCGTTCGGTTCGGGACGCGACTTCGCGGCGTGGCTGGGGCTGACGCCGAAGAACCATTCGACCGCCGGCAAGAACCGGCTGGGGGTGATCACGCGGGCCGGCGACGAGATGCTGCGGCAGGCGCTGGTGGTGGGCGCGACGGCCCACATCCAGCAGGTGCGTCGCGGCCGCGCCAAGGCCTCGCCGTGGCTGGCGGCGTTGATTGCGCGCAAGCCGCCGAAGCTGGCGGCTGTGGCGCTCGCCAACAAGACCGCCCGTATGGCCTGGAAGATGATGATCACCGGCGAGCCGTACCGTTGTGGCCTATCCGGGCAGCCTGACGCCTCCTCGCCGCCCTCAAGGCCGCTTCGCGCCGCCTACGGCGGTGGCCTGCGGCCAGCCCTGACCGCGGCTCAGCACGGCGCTGACATGCCCGGACAGGCCGCAACGGAGGAACACCGAACACAGCTCTTGCAACGGAAGGAAGATGGCGTGATCGATCGATCCGTGACGCGCGAAACTCCGAGGGATCCATTGGCCAACGAAACCGCTGGCATGATTGGAACGGGCGTCGCGAACCCCACCTTGGCCAGCGGCCGCAAGGACCGTGCTCAAAGGCCGGACATATGGACGCAAGCGATCGAAAACGACGCAAAACAACCGTTGCAGGCAGGGCGCCGTCCCATATGGATCTTCATCGCCTCGATCCGCCTCACGCTTCGCCGCATGGCAGCTCCGCGTCGTGCGTAACCGAGTTTTGAGTCAGGCTCTAAGTCCTAACACTACTTTGGCAGATTTTTAGTTCCGGGAGCGTTTCGAGGATTCCCAAGAGCGGTTTTGCGTGATTCATGAGAGGTCGGCTGTTGGAGGGGCCGGCCATGAACAGGGATTGGCAACTCGATCTGGAGCGGTGGCTTGAGCCGTTCGTCTCGGCGTTGAGGCACAAGACGCGTGCGCGGATGTGTCCGGCCTATATTGCTGGGCTGATTGGCCTTGGGGATCGCAAGAGCGTCCAACCGATGGCTGCGCGCGACGCAGGCGTCAACTATGACCAGCTGCACCACTTCATCGCGAGCGGCGTGTGGGATGCTGCGCCGCTGGAGAAGGTGCTGCTCGCGGAGGCCGACAGACAAGTTGGCGGGAACGATGCGTGGCTGATCGTGGACGACACCGCGCTCCCCAAGAAGGGGCGCCACTCGGTCGGCGTCGCGCCGCAATATGCCTCGGCACTTGGCAAGAACGCCAACTGCCAGACGCTGGTGTCGCTGACGCTGGCCTCTGGCGAAGTGCCGGTCATGGTGGGGCTGCGACTGTTTCTGCCCGAGAGCTGGACTTCCGATCCCGCCCGGCTCGACCGTGCCGGTGTGCCCGAGGACCATCGTGCCTACAGGACCAAGCCCGAAATCGCGCTGGCCGAGATCGACCGGGCTCGCGCAGCCGGCTTACGCTTTGGCTGCGTGCTCGCCGATGCCGGATATGGCTTGAGCGCCCCCTTCCGGCAGGCGCTCACCGAGCGCGGCCTTACCTGGGCCGTCGGTATCCCGTTCAAGCAGAAGGTCTATGCCGCCGACGTGGCGATGATCTTCCCCGTTGCCGGACACGGCCGCCCGCGCCGCCGGCATATCCCCGATGTGAAGTCGATGGCCGCGCAGGCGATGCTGGAAAAAGCCCAATGGCGGACGGTCAGTTGGCGGCGTGGCACCAAAGGCCGCCTCTCGGCCCGCTTCGCCGCTGTCCGTGTCCGGGTTGCAGATGGCCCACCCCAGCGCATCCGCGACATGGGCGCTCAGCATCTGCCTGGCGAGGAGGTCTGGGTGATCGGCGAGCACCGCTCGACCGGCGAGCGCAAATACTACCTCTCCAACTTGCCCGCCGACACCCCGCTCAAGCAGATCGCAGGCGCCATCAAGGCGCGCTGGGTCTGCGAACAGGCGCATCAGCAGCTCAAGGAGGAACTTGGCCTCGACCACTTCGAGGGGCGCTCATGGACGGGCCTGCACCGGCACGCGCTGATGACGATGATCGCCTACGCCTTCCTGCAATCTCGCCGCCTCAAACAAGCGGGAGGGGGAAAAAAGAATCCTCGGCCCGCCGCCCCAACCGAGCCTACCCGCCGTCAGGCAAGCCATCCTCACCGCGCTCGCGCAGCCGCCCCCAATCCGTTGTCCCCACTGCCGCAGAACCATCTCCGCTAAAAATCTGCCAAAGTAGTGCTAAGAGCTGAACGCAAAGGAGCGGGCAAGCCGAGGGCGTCATGCATTAGCCACAGTCACCACCCGGCGTCTTACGGCATCTATTCCACCTTGGAGGGCGCGATTGGTGTCGCGGCTCACCCTGAATCGATCCCCGATCTTGCTGCTGCGCTGGGTCTCAGTAGGCAGAACGTACCACTGGTGGAGGAGGCGCTTGGACAAACCGGGACCAGATAGCCGGTATCCTGTCAGGTCGGCGGGCAGCTGACCAGCGATGATGCGCTTGAGGTCAAGACTTTTGCAAAAATGCTAAGAGGACATATGAAAACATTCACAAATGTTTTCTTTCAATATCGTAGTCATTGTGAGACAAATGACATATACGACAGAAACTAACAGGAAAAGTACATGCAGCAACAAACGCGCACGACAGTGTCCCTATCAGAACTTGACGTGTATTTCGGCGAAGATTACATCTATTTTGGAGATGCTGTAAATCCGGCGGAGACAAGTGACCGACAGGCGGAGTCAATTTGGACCCTGCTTTCCCTTGTGCAGGGCAGCTCAGTTCTTGAACTTGGATGCGGTTATGGGCGGATCACCAACCGGTTGGCTGAAAGAGGAGCGCGGGTAACCGGACTTGATATCTCGCCGATCTTGCTACAAAAGGCCGAAGCGGATGCAATAGGACTCGGAGTAAACGTTGAATATATTCTAGGCGACATGCGCACACTTCCCTGGCGCGGTCGATTTGATGCGGCTTTTCTGTGGTACACCACTTTTGGCTATTTCGATGACGCAGACAATGAGGGAGTTCTTCGTGAGGCTGCATCTTCACTTCGAAAGGGTGGGCGTCTTCTAATCCACCACCCTAACCACTTCGCTTATCTGCGCCAGAAGTCGCCTGTCTACGTTGTGCAGCGTAACGATGACCTGAGAATCGATATAATGAGCGACGACGTGCTAAGTGACCGTCGAAACCTCGAAAGGATTATCGTGCGCGATGGATGCGTTAGACGGACGCATCTTTCCTTCAGACAGTATGGGTTTTCTGAATACGTTCGCATGTTGCGAAGCGCGGGGTTTGAGACAGTTGACGCTTTCGGGGATGAAGGTGGCGAGTTTACATCCGATAGCTTGTATCTCGTTGTTGTCGCGCACAAATAGTACTAGAATTGTTTCTCTGAGATTTATTTTATGAAGGAGAACTGCAGGTGTCTGCATTTAGTCAAGATGAATACCGCGCGCGCACGACCCGCCTGCGCCAGCAGATGGCGGAGCGTGGCATCGATGCCCTGCTTGTCTTGAATGAAGGGAATATGAACTATCTTACGGGCTACGAAGGTTTTTCCGACTACGTTCCACAACTCGCTCTTGTTTGCCAGGACGAGGAAGATCCGTGGCTTATATTGCGTGAGATGGACACTCTGTGCGCGCATGCCAGCTCGTGTCTGCCGGAATCGCGCGTCCTCAGTTATCCGGAGAAATACATAGCTTCGAGCCAACTCACGGCATGGCAGCCCATTGCTGAGCTTGTTCGAGAGCGGTGCAAATCGAACCGGATTGGAGTGGAACTGTCTGGGAAGATGCTTGGACTGAAGGGCCATGCCGCCTTGAGCAATAGTTTAGGCATGTCGGAATTTATCGATGCCGATGGGATGGTTTCAGCGCTAAAGGCGATTAAATCACCTGCGGAGCTCACCTATATGGAGCAGGCGGGAAAGATCGTCGATAGAGCTATGAAAGTCGGCAGGCTTGCAATCTCTGTGGGCGCCAGAGAAAGCGACGTTGCCGCTACTATAACGCATGCACTAATAGCGGGCACTCCAGAATTTCCGGGAGGAACGTCCCGGAGTCCTTTGGTTACTATGCCGGTAGGGTCCCCAGGCGCCGCGCCGCATCTCACGTGGACTGGCCAATACTACAAGATGGGATGCCAGACGAATTTCGAACTCGGCGCCGTCCGTCACCGATATTGCTGCGCATTGTCGCGTACAATATTTTTAGGGGAACCGACCGCTCGATCGCGGCACGTGCACCAAGCGTGTCTTGACGGCTTCCAAGCTGCCTTTGAAGCTATACGGGCTGGAGTGACGAGCAGTAACGTGGAGCGAGCTTTTCGGCGCGAATTTGAACCTCGGGGCGTGCGAAAAGAATCTAGAATTGGATACTCAATAGGCATCGATTGGACGGACGGCGGCCCGAGCTTCCAAGAGGGGGACGAGACCGTGCTTCAGACCAACATGACCTTCCACCTCCTCATTGGTATCTGGGAAAAGACTGATGGTTATATCTTCAGCGAAACCGTTCGCGTGACCGATGATGGCGCGAAGTCGCTGAGCAATATGACACGCGAACTGCTGGTCAATTGCTGACTTTTTGAGAATTGCGATGCCGGCGTAGACCCAATTCGATCCTGCGGCACGCCGCAGTCCGCATCGCTACGACGACCGCCCATCACCCATGTATGGACTTCAATAGGGAGAGAACACATGACTGATTTTCCTCACACCCACGGGAAGCGCTGGCCCTCTTGGGTGAAACCTCGGCTTGCATTTCATGGAGCACCCGTGGGCATTTTGATGCTTGACCGCATGCCTGGACCTGGCCTCCGCCCGTATTTGCCGGGAGACTGCGGCAATGCTACCACGTGGAGTGTTCCCGTGCGCTATAAGACGGTGTTTGGCCTCAATAATACGTGTATTTTCGGGCCTAATGATGAGAAAATGACGGCGACCGTGGTTGAGGCCGCAACTGAGCTCGTACGGGAGGGTGCGCGATCAATCACTGCGGGTTGCGGCTATTTCATCCGGTACCAAGAAGCGGTTCGTGCCGCAGTTGACGTTCCCGTGTTCCTGTCGAGCCTTCTACTCGCTCCCTTCCTTGAGCAAGTGCTTCCTCGAAGCCAGTCGCTTGGCGTGATTGTGGCAAGCAAAACTGCATTGAGCCAAGACATGGTGGAGGCAGCAGGGATACGACCGGGCATTAGGGACAGGATGGTCATCAGGGGACTCGACGACGCTGCTGTATTTGCCGGCAAATTTCTTGAGCCAAACGGTGATCTAGACCCTGAGGCGCTCGAGGCCGACGTCGTGGACGCCATCTTGAGGCTTCAGAAGGAGAGGCCGGACCTTGGGATGCTTTTGCTTGAGTGCGGGGGGCTACCGCCATACGCGGTTGCCGTTCAAGAGGCGACCAGCCTTCCAGTCTTTGACTTTACCTCTATGGTCGAATTCTTCATCGGCGGACTGACCCGCAAACGATTCACGGGGCTTCTCTGAATGAACCATCTCTCGACCTTTGAACTTCAGTTGCTGAATTCCTGCTAGGACCTGTGAGACACTTATCTGATCCATCGGACGGTTGCCGCGATGGTGACGATGGCAAGGTCGTTTCGGGCTGTCTTCGCGAATCGAGTTGCGACGCGTCGGAACTGCTTGAGCCTGGAGAGGCAACATTTGATCAGGTGACGCTGGGCATAGAGGTGCTCGTCGATCGGGTATTTGCGCCCGTGACGGGTTGTTGGGAATGACGGCGATGGCGCCCTTGTCTGCGATTTCCTGGCGCAATGGATCGGCATCGTAGGCCGCATCGGCCATGACGACCTTTGCGGGCAACCCCTCGATCAAGGTGTAGGCGTGCGGGCAGTCGCCGCGTTGGCCAGCCGTCAGAATGAAGCGCACCGGGCATCCAAGGCCTCAGACGGCCATGTGGATCTTGGTACTCAGGCCACCGCGTGAACGAGGTCTGATCTTCAGACCCCCCTCATATGAGGCACGTGGTGTCAATGGTAGTGGTGACGGCCTAGTCACTTTCGAACGCAGTCGGGACCGCCTCGCGGCGAATTGCGGAACAAGTCCACATCACCTCCTATCCGGTCGGCTCGGGTGGAGCCTGCACCCATATCCCGCATGCACGGGCAAGTTTGGCGAGACCGGGAAGGATGGGACCCATCTTTTTTGACGGCGTTAAAAGCCATGGGGGGCGTCGGTCCACATCCATCCCGCTTCGTCGCGGGTGACGTTGGCCGCCCTCGCGTCGACGCTTTCGTCAGGCCTTGGTCATGGCGCCCTCCGGCAGCAGGCCCTGGGTCAGATATCGGCACTAGGCGATTATCAGCTTGCGCGCCAAGGCGACGATCACGGTGCGGCGGATGCGTCCTTTGCCGGTGCCCTGGGTCATCAAGAGCCTTTGACGCAGCTCGAATGCTGGCCGCGTTCGTTGACGAGCCGAGCCCGTTCCCGGCTGCGACGGCGATCGTTCTCCTGCTCGAGACTCGGGACGCGCACGACCCCGCAAACCCTCGGCTCGCCACGTTCCAGCGCCATCAGCGTGCGCAGCAGCGCCGCCGCATCGAGGCGGTCCGTCTTGGCGCGGCGTGACCGGCGGTCGACCAGGATGCTAGCCGCGTCCAGAACCTGATTGTCGATGCCGCGGTCGCACAGGAAACGATCCAGCCAGAAACCGTCGTAGCCGGCCCGTAGCACGACATTACCCGAACTGGACGCGTCAAGGCGGCCTGCGCCTGTTAGCGCCGGTGTTCAATGAGAGCCATAAGCCCTTCAGTGTCACCTCCTTGCAGGCGATGCAGGCTGATCTTGTCGACCGCCGGCGAGTGGAGGGCCACAAGCCAGGTCGACTTACTCAATTCCAGTGCCATGAAAATTGTGACAGTCTTCTTGTCGACGGGCGGCAGAGCAACGGATGAGAGATTCATGAGACGTCTCCAAAGTTAGGATGTCGACCCCGAAACCTTACCTGAGTTCCGCCGCCCGCCGCCTCATGGGATCTTTTGGTCCCGGTGGGCGCGAATGATGGTGGAATGGACGATCAGATACTCAAAATCGGGATCGTCCGACATCGCCGCGAAGATGCGCCATCAGACACCCTTGTGGCTCCAGCTGAAACGGCGGAACACGCTGTTCCGGTCCCCGAAAGCATCGGGCAGATCACGCAAGGGTGACCCAGTGCGCACGTTCCAAAGCACCGCTTCCACGAGCATCCGGTTGTCGCGGCCCGACGATCCTCGCGTCCGCTGGTCGCCGATAATGTGCGCCGACATGCGCTCCCACTGATCGTCACGAAGAATCAGACGGTCGAGAACACTCATTGCTGCCTCCAATAGACAGCCTTGAAACTGATTTGCTCAGCCTTGGGAATCCCAAGAGTCCACACGTCCTAGAGTTCGGGCTCGACACGCTGCGCGACCCGCCGGATTTTGAGGAGCGTGAGGATGCGGGCCTGCTCTCTTCCGCGCTTCGGCGATCGGCACGCTGAGCTTGTCAAGCGGGCAGGAGGCGTGTCTGGTACCCTGTCCGGCCCGTTGCTGGAGGGGTCGGAACAAGAGCAGTGCGAAATCGTATGCGGCCCTTTATCAACCAAAGGCAGCTAAGGCTGATTTGATGTTGATGCCGCCATACGGGCTTCAGCGCATCCAACGACCCGTGGCTGTCTTTGGTTGATAAAGGAAAGTTCCCAGAGTCGCATAGAGAGGCGGCGCGGAACCGTCTATAACAGGAGCGGAATGCTCGACACGTGCCGACGCAGTGCATTTTCCGCAGATCGTGGATGCGGCCTCGGCAGAAACCACACGCCTTCACACCCGTCGCATTAGTGCTTTAGTCGATCGCGTTGCAACACATCAGCATCTCTTGCTCCTGGGTGGGCCTCATCCGATAGAGCTCCACCACAGAGGAAACAACAGGAGTTCAATCCTCGCAACAGGCGTACAGAGGCTCCCTTCGGATTTTCAGATTGATGGTCCCAGAGCAGCCTTGCCGAGAATGTCCCAGCGTACCGCGTCGAACCAGCGGACTGCTTTCGTAGACAGAATTGCTTCGAAGTTGCGAGCCAGGACGCGACATCCTCATTCATGCCAGTCCGCTGTAGGCCAGCGGCGGCTGCATGACGACAGTCGATACGCCTTGCACAAGGAGATGGAGCCGGTCGTAGGCTGCAATGCATCGACATCACGCCTGATTCGGCATGACCGCTTTGCGCCTCTTGCCATCCATTTTCTTTGTCGTCGAAGAGGCCGACGGGGACGGGCGGACTTCCCGTGTCCAAGTTCTCGATTTCAAGTGTGTGCTGAAATCCGCAAGATGAGCATCGAACCGGAGTAGCGAGTCACGCGCGGCCTGCGCATCCTGTCCGGCGACCAACGCCCCCAACACTTCAGCCACCGCGAACGCTGGTGTCATCGTGTGGAAAAACGAGGGACTCTTCGTCTGGACAAGAATAACATCGTCGGCGATTCGGGCCAGCGGGGCCACCTCGCTGTCGGTGACGGCGACGATAGGAATACGGTGTTGATGCGCATACTCAGCGATCTCAACCGTGGCGCGCGTATATGGGAACACGCTTGTCGCGAAGAGCACGTCATTGCGGGAGGCACGGGCCAGCGCGTCCGAACCGGTGCCGCCGACCGCATCGAGCATGACCGACTTTTCCCTAATCATCGAAAGAATATAGTGCAGATGCCAAGCAGTTGCGTGGCTCGATCTCAATCCGATGCAGAAGACACACTTGGCGGACGCAAGGCGTCTTGCCGTTGATACTATTGAATCAAGTTGAGACTCGGCCAGATGGAGAATCTCGGCCGCTTGCCCCCGGAGAATTTCGCGCGCAATACCATGATCGCCTTTACGCTTTTGAGCGATCGCTTGTACGCCGGCCTTTCCGGCGAATCCGACGTCGCCGCTGCGAACGGCCTCGGCATAGATTTCGCGAAGCTCGTCGTAACCTGTGAGACCAAGATGCTTTGCCAATCGTGTCATGGTAGCGGGCTGGACCCCTGCGACACGCGCCTGGTCGCGCATTGACAACAGCGCGACGTCATGTGGTTGGTCGATGATATAGCGCGCCGCCAATTGGAACTGCTCCGACATTGTGTCGAAGCTGGCGATCAATCGTTCTGAAAGAGGTCCGTCAGCCATGACTCCTACCTAGCGCAGCGTTATAGCATGCGCAACATATGTTACACTCTGGGCCAAGGCGCGTTCTCCTGACGCGAGTACCGCTGTTTCTTCCTTTGAAACGCAGCGACACGGATTGACAGGAGCTTGCCCCCGATGGTGGCGCTCCCTTGTAGCCGCCGAAAGTTCACTGTGAGGAAGGCGCGGAAGGCCCTGTCGTCATCGGCGCGTTCCCAGAATAGGAGTATCGCATTTCCTGCCATGCATTACGTAGGTCGGCTGGCGTTGGCTCTAGGGAGGCCAAGTCAAGGAGGGCTTCTTGATACACAGAGCGCCGCAAACTCCGTTTCATAAGCTTCCGTAGGTACGAATTCTCGTAGCGCCAGCGAAACGGCCTCCGGCCAAGTTTCCATTTTGACAGCAATCTGTTCCTGCGGTGTTTAGCGACCGAGCGACTCGCTCGTGACCTGAACGATCATTTCATTGCCCACGGTGCAGCCGATGGCCTCAATGACATCCCAATCTGCAGACGCATCTAGGACATGGCGGCCGCCCCGATCGCGCACATGGACCTGGATAAGGCAGGCTCCCGCATCGAGGCACGTCCGGGCCGTCCGCGCCAGATCGGCTGGCCCGAGCGGTAAGGAAGATGATCAGCCTTGGTCAGCCGTCCGCCATTGGGCGCAACGCAAATTGCGGTCGGCCGTCCAATTTCGATCATTCTTCCTGAGCCAATCGTGTTTCTTCCCCCGACTATGTGCAAAGACGCGCGCTCCTGCCCGTGTCGACCTCTCATTAGGATGCAAAATGATCCAGGCAGCTCACTAGTGCAATTTTGAAACATGTGTTGCAAATCAAATCGCCTCTGTTATCGTGCCCGCCAACCGTGATCACCCGTCCAGCGGGGTAATAGGGGAGTACATAATGTTTGAAACAGTTGCCTACGAAATCCAGAATGGTATCGCCGAAATTCGTCTGAACCGCCCGCACCGCCTGAACGCAATGGTGCAGAGATTATACGATGATGTTCTGGCGGCTCTTGATGAGGCGGAACGCGACAAGACCGTGCGCGTCATTATCCTGACGGGAGAAGGCCGGGCGTTTTGTGTCGGCGCCGATTTGAAGGAGCACAAGGCGGGTCGCACGGCCTTCGATAGGCGACAATATCTGATGAGCGAACAAAGGGTGTGTAGACGTCTGGTCTCACATCCAAAACCAATCATTGCGGGCGTGAACGGCTATGCGCTTGGCGCCGGTGCCGAGATGGCTCTCGCTTGCGATTTTATGGTCATGGCCGCCTCGGCGCGGATCGGATTTCCCGAAATTGGCCTTGGCGCATTCCTCGGGGGTGGGGTTACGAATATCCTTCCACGACTTGTCGGCCTCGCAAAAGCGCGTGAGCTGATCTTCTTCGGTCGGCAGATCGACGCAGCGGAAGCGGTTAGGATCGGGCTGGCCTCACGCTGTATCCCCGACGAGGCGTTCGCTGCAGGCATCCGCACTTTGGCGAGCGAACTGTCAAAGAAGGCGCCATTCTCGATGCAGCTTGCCAAAGAACAGTTGGCGTCGGCTGCTCACGAGACGTTCGACTCTGCTCTTACTGCTGAGCTTGAGGGCATGACGTTTTGTTCGACTACGCGCGATTGGCGGGAGGGCGTCGACGCCTTCGCGGAAAAGCGTTCGCCGGTCTTTCGGGGGGAGTAACATGGCGTCGAATGACCTCCTCAACATTCTGTCCCCCGACTCCATTGCGATCATCGGCGCATCGAAGAACCCCGCCAAGAGGGGATATCGGTCGCTAAGAAAACTCTTGGATGACGGCTATGCCGGGGAGATCTACCCAATTAATCCAAAGGAGAGTGAAATCTGCGGGGTTAGGTGTCTACCCGATCTGGCGAGCTTGCCGGGGCCTGTCGACCTTGCGCTGGTCTGTACTCCTGCTTCGACGGTCCCCTCAGTCATCGCCGAATGCGCGGCAAAGGGTGTGCGCGGTGCCGTGGTTCTGGCGGGTGGCTTTGGGGAGGCTGGAGACGACGGTAAGCGGCTCCAGGATGGAATGCTTGCCGCTGCGCACGCTGGCGGTGTGCGGATTATCGGGCCAAACACCTCAGGCATGTTCAATAGTCACAAAGCCTGCAATCTCGTCGGCTTTTCGGACTTGCGGAAGGGTACCATCGGCCTTTTGTCTCAATCCGGCAACATGGCCCTGTCGCTCGTCACCGAAGCTCAAGCCAACGGGCATGTAGGTTTGAGCACTTATGTGGGGGTCGGTAACGAGGCCGATATCCGCTTCGACGAGTACCTCGACTACTTTGCGGCCGATACCAACACCAACGTGCTGATCGCCTACGTGGAAGGCCTGAAAGACGGCCGCCGCTTTTTAAACGCCTTGAGGCGGATCTCGCTAGAGAAACCAGTTGTCATCTACAAATCGGGTCGGACAAGTGCCGGACGCGATTGCGCGAAGTCTCATACCGGCGCTTTGGCTGGCGAATATGCGGTCAGCGGGGGCGTGCTGAGGCAAGCCGGCGCAATCCTTGCACATCGGTCCGATGAGATCCTGCCGATGGCGGAGGCGCTCTCGCTGCTGCCCCCCCTGCGTTCGCGCCGCCTCGCCATTCTGGCGGATGGAGGAGGCCACGCGACAATTGCCGCCGACGCATTGTGCGAACGCGGGCTGGTGCTCGCTCCCTTGAGCGAAGACACGCGGCGGCGGCTTGCGACAGTGCTCCCTCCGGCCGCATCGGTTGCAAATCCAGTCGACGTGGCTGGCGGCACGGACACGGATCCGTCAGTGTTCGCCGCTTGCGCCGAGATTCTCTTGCAGGATTCGATGGTGGATGGACTTCTGATATCCGGTCTCTACGGCGGCTACGCGGTCCGTTTCTCTGAAGACCTGCTCGCCGCAGAAATCGATGCTACGAACCTCATCGGCGCAATGCCGCGCCGGTTCGGCAAGCCAGTGGTCGTTCACAGCCTGTACAGTGCCCTTCAGTCAGATCAGCGGCCGTTACCACTCCTGGAGATGCGGCGAGCCGGCATCCCCGTGCACCGCTCCCTGGAAACGGCCGTGCTGTGCATGCAGGCTCTGGCGGAGTACGGTGAGGTGGGCAGCGCCTTTTCAACGCCGCTGCCAAACCGAGCAGGGCACCGCAGAGAATTCGAGCAGGTTCTTGCGCGCTGTAGGGCTGAGGGCAGGCGGGTAGTTTTGGAGCATGAGGGGCGAGCCAGCCTTCACGATTTCGGCCTGGATCTCGCTCCGGCTTTGCTGGCTCACGATGAAAAGGAGGCCGAAGAGGCTTTTCTCCGTCTCGGCGCACAGCCGGTGGCAATGAAGATCGTATCTCGCGATATCCTGCACAAGACGGAGGCGGGCGGCGTCCATCTCAATGTTGTCGACGTCGCATCGGTGCGCAGTGGCTTCCTTGAGATCGTCGCCAATGCCAAGGCTGCAGTAACCAATCCGAACATTGCAGGCGTCCTCGTCACTCCGATGGCGGCCAAGGGGGGAGTCGAGGTCATCGTCGGCGTCGTACGCGATGCCGCGTACGGTCCCATCATGATGTTCGGACTGGGCGGGGTCCTCGTCGAAGTTCTTAGGGATGTGGTATTCCGCGCGCTTCCGATCTCACGAAATGATGCATTTACGATGTTGGACGAAATCAAGGCGCAAGCGATTCTCGATGGCGTGCGCGGGGGAGCGCCGGTTGATCGAGACGCGCTCGCAGACTTGATGGTGAGTATTTCCGATTTCGTTGGAACCTGCCCGGAAATCGACGAACTCGACCTCAATCCCATCCTTGCCTATCCCGACGGTCTGAGCGTGCTCGATGTGCGCATTCTTCTCACCGCGTCCTCCACAGCGCGGTCGGTAGAGAAGCAAGGGATTGAGGCATGACCGATCTGCCAAAACTGATCGACTCGAAACTCGAGGTTAGCGACCGTGTCGCCATGCTCGTGCTGGACCGCGACGATGTCAGAAACGAACTCACCGGGACGGCCCTCATCGACGATATCGTGCGGACGGTCGACTGGATCAATGGCGGTGGGGCCGTCTCGGTCCTGGTCTTAACGGGGGCTGGCAAGGCGTTTTCCTCCGGCGGCAACGTCAAGGACATGCGGGACCGTAGAGGAAGCTTCGCTGGCGATGTCTTTGAAGTGCAAGAACGCTATCGGCGCGGCATCCAACGAATTGCACTTGCCATGCACCGGCTGGACGTCCCGGTCATTTCTGCGGTCAACGGCGCAGCAATCGGTGCTGGTTTCGATCTGGCAACCATGTGCGACATCCGTATTGCAGTAGAGGACGCGGTATTCGGCTCCACGTTCATCAATCTTGGCATCGTACCGGGAGATGGCGGTGCCTGGTTCCTGCAGGATCTGCTCGGTCCTCAAAGGGCGGCGGAGCTGATCTTCACCGGGCGTCTGGTGCGCGCCGAGGAAGCTCTACGACTGGGAATCGTCCTTGAGATCGCGGCAGCGTCCGAATTGCAGTCGCGAGCCCTGCAGCTTGCTGCAAGCATTGCAGGAAAACCTCCTCAGGCACTTCGACTCGCAAAACGACTGCTGAAGGCAGCGCGGCGATTGGACCTGCCTGATTTCCTTGATCTCTGCGCAGCATTTCAGGGCATGTGCCACAATACAGAGGACCATGTTGAAGCGGTCGAAGCATTCCTGGACAAACGTCCGCCCCGGTTCCAGGGGCGCTAGCCGCCGTTATCACTTACGCAGTGTGCCATCAGTGACGCTCGAAGCAGTTTGTCGCTGGCAAGCGGTAGGACCAAGGTTGGGGTGCTACTCACCCCTATCAAGGGGTCACACCGGCTCCGCGTTCCGCATTTGTGACTATCCTATGTGACTACCCTAATGTGATCCATATGACTTTATCGACAACAAACGAAACACTTGTTGCAAACGAGGCCGAAGTCTGTTTATCGTGTGGAAATCGTCATCGCTAACGCTATGAGATATGTCCAGTCATCGTGGCCGCGGTTTGCAAGATGCTTAACGAAAACAGCGAAATTCGGCAGAAGGTGCCAAGCGGTCCGTAATCAAACACGCGGGAACAATGCGCAGTGTTGAACTTGGCCGAACCTGCAGATTGAGGCCGAATGGTGGCGCCCGACCTTCATCGCAATGCCCAGCTCGGTTATTGGTCGAAAGCATGGCGCCCCAACAGAGAAATGGCTTCATTCGCGTCAATATTATCCAACGAGCATAGCCGAGACGTGTCTTTGAAGAGCTGGTTTAGGGAGAATGTGAACGGGGCAGATAAATGGAGTTGAAGCCCTACCTGGAGGCTCTGCCGATCCGAGTCTCGAACAAGTGCCGTTGTTCGCGGATTCCAGGCAAGATGCACGCGTAACGACTATAACCCAGCAAAACATCTTACGGGCGTTAACTGGTTTCACCGTCGGCAAATGTCCCGGTTCGAAGAAGCGGGACATTGGCCATTATCAAGATAGGAGAACTGCAGGTGTCTGCATTTAGTCAAGATGAATACCGCGCGCGCACGACCCGCCTGCGCCAGCAGATGGCGGAGCGTGGCATCGATGCCCTGCTTGTCTTGAATGAAGGGAATATGAACTATCTTACGGGCTACGAAGGTTTTTCCGACTACGTTCCACAACTCGCTCTTGTTTGCCAGGACGAGGAAGATCCGTGGCTTATATTGCGTGAGATGGACACTCTGTGCGCGCATGCCAGCTCGTGTCTGCCGGAATCGCGCGTCCTCAGTTATCCGGAGAAATACATAGCTTCGAGCCAACTCACGGCATGGCAGCCCATTGCTGAGCTTGTTCGAGAGCGGTGCAAATCGAACCGGATTGGAGTGGAACTGTCTGGGAAGATGCTTGGACTGAAGGGCCATGCCGCCTTGAGCAATAGTTTAGGCATGTCGGAATTTATCGATGCCGATGGGATGGTTTCAGCGCTAAAGGCGATTAAATCACCTGCGGAGCTCACCTATATGGAGCAGGCGGGAAAGATCGTCGATAGAGCTATGAAAGTCGGCAGGCTTGCAATCTCTGTGGGCGCCAGAGAAAGCGACGTTGCCGCTACTATAACGCATGCACTAATAGCGGGCACTCCAGAATTTCCGGGAGGAACGTCCCGGAGTCCTTTGGTTACTATGCCGGTAGGGTCCCCAGGCGCCGCGCCGCATCTCACGTGGACTGGCCAATACTACAAGATGGGATGCCAGACGAATTTCGAACTCGGCGCCGTCCGTCACCGATATTGCTGCGCATTGTCGCGTACAATATTTTTAGGGGAACCGACCGCTCGATCGCGGCACGTGCACCAAGCGTGTCTTGACGGCTTCCAAGCTGCCTTTGAAGCTATACGGGCTGGAGTGACGAGCAGTAACGTGGAGCGAGCTTTTCGGCGCGAATTTGAACCTCGGGGCGTGCGAAAAGAATCTAGAATTGGATACTCAATAGGCATCGATTGGACGGACGGCGGCCCGAGCTTCCAAGAGGGGGACGAGACCGTGCTTCAGACCAACATGACCTTCCACCTCCTCATTGGTATCTGGGAAAAGACTGATGGTTATATCTTCAGCGAAACCGTTCGCGTGACCGATGATGGCGCGAAGTCGCTGAGCAATATGACACGCGAACTGCTGGTCAATTGCTGACTTTTTGAGAATTGCGATGCCGGCGTAGACCCAATTCGATCCTGCGGCACGCCGCAGTCCGCATCGCTACGACGACCGCCCATCACCCATGTATGGACTTCAATAGGGAGAGAACACATGACTGATTTTCCTCACACCCACGGGAAGCGCTGGCCCTCTTGGGTGAAACCTCGGCTTGCATTTCATGGAGCACCCGTGGGCATTTTGATGCTTGACCGCATGCCTGGACCTGGCCTCCGCCCGTATTTGCCGGGAGACTGCGGCAATGCTACCACGTGGAGTGTTCCCGTGCGCTATAAGACGGTGTTTGGCCTCAATAATACGTGTATTTTCGGGCCTAATGATGAGAAAATGACGGCGACCGTGGTTGAGGCCGCAACTGAGCTCGTACGGGAGGGTGCGCGATCAATCACTGCGGGTTGCGGCTATTTCATCCGGTACCAAGAAGCGGTTCGTGCCGCAGTTGACGTTCCCGTGTTCCTGTCGAGCCTTCTACTCGCTCCCTTCCTTGAGCAAGTGCTTCCTCGAAGCCAGTCGCTTGGCGTGATTGTGGCAAGCAAAACTGCATTGAGCCAAGACATGGTGGAGGCAGCAGGGATACGACCGGGCATTAGGGACAGGATGGTCATCAGGGGACTCGACGACGCTGCTGTATTTGCCGGCAAATTTCTTGAGCCAAACGGTGATCTAGACCCTGAGGCGCTCGAGGCCGACGTCGTGGACGCCATCTTGAGGCTTCAGAAGGAGAGGCCGGACCTTGGGATGCTTTTGCTTGAGTGCGGGGGGCTACCGCCATACGCGGTTGCCGTTCAAGAGGCGACCAGCCTTCCAGTCTTTGACTTTACCTCTATGGTCGAATTCTTCATCGGCGGACTGACCCGCAAACGATTCACGGGGCTTCTCTGAATGAACCATCTCTCGACCTTTGAACTTCAGTTGCTGAATTCCGAACGAGCGTCCCTCCGGGGACATCATGATCCAAAAACTGTTGTGTTCAGGCGGTGTCAAGCAACCCCTTGGCGGCCACGCGGGCCGAAGCGGCGCACGGACGCCACAAAGGAGGAACGACTATAACGGCTGCGTGGCGGCACTCTCATCCTCTAGCAGGCCGTTGAAGAAGTCAGGCTCTTTCGCAAACGAAGCCGGAATCGTCGGCGTTGTGGATGTAGAAGTGGCCGACGAGGCGACCTGCAGTGCCAAAGACAACCCAGCCGCGGCCACAGGCTGGGTCGTTCTCATCATGCCCCTCCCACGAGAACTCCGCGCAGGCTGAGCCATCGCGGGTGCCATATCGGACATCGAGGAAGCCCTTGAGTGCGCCGAAGGCGATCTCGCCATCCGCCGAGCCTTTGAATGTCAGATGCGCTTCCTCTACGAGATCGAGGAAGTCGTTATCCCAAACATCCATCTCGACGATGCGCCAGCGGCCGGCAAAGGCCTTGGCGAAGCCGGGAACCTTGGCCATCAGCCGGTCTCCGCCATGAGCTTTGGCAGTCGCACCAGATTGTAGGCTGCGGCTGCGAAGGTGAAGGCCCATCCGACACGATCGCGGCCGCGGAACCTGGTCTTGTGCTGGCCGGCCACGACCTTGATCCAACCGAATGCCTCTTCGATGCGCTTCCTGATACGCTGGCTGACGGCATAGCCGCCATGCCGCGTTGTGCGCCCGTCGATCGCGGAACTGCGGCCGCTCGTGTTCTGCGCTACATGCGGCGTCACCCTCATCGAGCGCAGCTCATTGACGAAGTCTTCCGCGTCGTAGGCCTTGTCGGCGCCGAGCGTGATCGCCTGTGGCCGCTCCGCTCGAGGTTCGATCATGTGCAGTGCGGCCACCCGCTCAGCATGTCCGTCGGCCAGTGTCAGGCAGGCGTCGACCAGCAGGCCGTGGCGGTTCTCCATCAAGCCATGTCCCATAAAGCACAGCTTGGCCTCCTTGCCTTTGCCCTTGCGATAGAGCCGGGCATCCGGATCGGTGGTCGAGGCATGTGTGTCGTTAGAACGCTTGTGGCCATGGAAGTCCGCTTCCGCGTTTCGCCCGCCCCCTTCAGCCGGTGGCTCGCCATGACCCCCGCTTGGGCCGTCCTTCGGTTTGACGCTCTTCATCGACGCCCACGCCTCGATCAATGTGCCATCGACCGAGAAGTGGTCCGTAGACAGAAGCTTCGTCACCTTGGGCTGCGCCAGCACCGCAGCAAGGAACTTCGTCGCGATGTCGCCCTCCAGCAGCCGGTCGCGATTTTTGGAGAACACCGAATGGTCCCAGGCCGCGTCATCGACGCCGATGCCGACGAACCAGCGGAACAGAAGGTCGTATTCCAGCCGCTCCATCAACAGCCGCTCCGAGCGGATCGAGTAGAACGCCTGTAGCAGCATCGCTCGCAGAAGCTTTTCTGGCGGGATCGAAGGTCGCCCAATCGGCGAATACAGCGCCGCCAAGTCCCGCTCCAACGCCGCCAGCGCCTCGTTCACAATCGCCCGAATGCGGCGCAACGGATGATCGCGCCGCACCCGAGCCTCGAGATCAACATAACTGAACAGTTCGCCAGACCGTTCGTCTCCACCGCGCATGCCTCGTTCTCCGAATCTCTCCGGAGACACTGAATCACGCTCACAGCCCCGCTGCGAGCCACTTTTTCAACAGCCTGCTAGCACACTCTTTGCCACGTGGTCGTCCGTGCCGGACAAATATAGCATAAGGAATGTGCCGGCACGACCGCCGCCTCGGTCCCGCTCCAGACTGGCGCCGTGCTCGACGCAGTCAAGGCGTGGCCTGGAAACCTGGCAGCTGGCCGTGCCGCCATCGCACCGGCCAACCTTGACTGCGTCTCGACACGCTCGCACGGGAAATCCTGTGGGCCGGGACGAAGAAACACGCTCACCTGAGCCGAACAAAGAAACGCAACAGGAATCGAAAAGCCGAAATCAGGCTTGTCGATGTCATCCGTCGAGTGCAGCTTGGCGCGGTGCTCCTTGGGGAAAGTCATGTAGGCAAGCACGTCGGGCTCGGCGTCGTCCATGATTGTCGCCAGCTTCGGCACCTTCGGTCGGATCTGGTCGGCGACGGCGCGCCATTGCGTGCTTGCGGCCTCGGGCGTTTCCTGGGCGAAGGCGGTGGCGATGAAAGCGGAGACGACGCGGCGCCCGCTCTCGCCGGCATGGGCCAGCACGTTCCTCATGAAGTGGACGCGGCACCTCTGCCATGTCGCGCACAGCACCTTGGTGACGGCCGCCTTGATGCCTTCATGGGCATCGGAGACGACGAGCTTGACGCCGCGCAGGCCGCGGCGGGTCAGCTTGCGCAAGAACTCCGTCCAGATCGGCTCGGCCTCAGACGTGCCGACCTCCATGCCCAGCACCTTGCGCCGGCCGTCCGCGTTGACGCCGACACCGATGATGACGGCGACCGAGACGATGCGGCCGCCGCGGCGCACCTTCAGGTAGGTGGCGTCGATCCACAGATATGGCCAGTCGCCCTCGATGGGTCTTTCAAGGAACGCTTTGACCTTGCCGTCGATCTCTTCGCACAGCCGGCTGACCTGGCTTTTGGAGATGCCGCTCGTGCCCATGGCCTTGACCAGGTCGTCGACCGAGCGGGTCGAGATCCCCTGGACGTAGGCCTCCTGGATGACGGCGGTCAGCGCCTTCTCGGCCATGCGGCGCGGTTCTAGGAAACCGGGGAAATAGGAGCCCTTCCTGAGCTTGGGGATGCGCAGCTCGACGGTGCCGGCGCGCGTCTCCCAGTCGCGCTCGCGATAGCCGTTGCGCTGGCCGTGCGCAACGGGCTCCGGTGGCGGCCCCAACCTCCAGTTCCATCAGCCGCTCGGCGGCAAAGCCAATCATCTCGCGCAAGAGATCGGAATCCGGAGTCGGACAGAAGCATGATCCTGGCGATGAGATATCGTTCAGAGAGACTTGACGATCGAAGGCCCAGTACAGAAGTACTACTGCGTCATAAATTGCGAGCCCGACGCGGGACTGTCCATTGCCTTATGCAGAAGGACATCGTTGCAGACGGTTGGCCACGGCCACAGTCAGGCGTTGCCTGAGGATTGGGATCGAGGTCGGGACGTGCCGCTCTGGTCGGATCGGAGGACCCTGCGGGGTCGACAACCGTCGGGAAGACCAGGTGTTTGGCGGCCCTGGGCGCGAGTTGGAGTTGAGGTGCGTGTTTCGGTTATTCCCGGGCGCGGGAGGCCGGGCTGTCATGCTGGCCGCTGGCGCCGGGCCATGACGACGCGACGCTTGAGCGGCTACTGTTCGGCCGTGCCGGTCGTCCGCCGCATGATCTGAGCGAACCGGACTTTGCGCTAATCGCCCGGGAGTTGAAGCGCAAGGGGGTGACGCTGACGCTGTTGTGGCAGGAGTATCGCGCCGCCCATCCCGACGGCTACGGCTACACCTGGTTCTGCGAGCACTTCGCCGCTTTCGAGCGCCGGACGAGCGCGACATTCCGCAATCGGCATGCGGCGGGCGCGGTGATGCGGACGGACTATGCCGGGCAGACGGTGCCGGTGATCGATCCGGCGACCGGCGCCATTTACCCGGCGCAGATTTTTGTCGCGGTGCTGGGCGCCTCCAATCGCCTTTGCCAGCTCCAGCCAAAAGCTGCCGGACTGGATCGAGGGCCAGGTGCGAGCGCTCGCCTTCTTCGGCGGCGTTGCGATGACCGAGCATTACGACACCGCCATCCTGCCGACCCGCAGCCGCAAGCCGCGCGACAAAGGCAAGGTCGAGGGCGCGGTGCCGATCATCGAGCGCTGGATCCTGGCACGGCTGAGGAACCGGTCCTTCTTCTCGCTCGCCGAGCTCAACGCGGCGATCGCCGAACTGCTCGAGGAGCTGAACAACCGGCCGATGCGCCATGTCGGCCAAAGCCGCCGCGAACTGTTCGAGGAGATCAAGCGGGCTGCGTTGAAGCCGCTGCCGGCGGCACCGTGGACTTTGCCGCGCCGCGCGGGCTCGACCGGCGCAGCACCATGGCGCTCGCGCAGGGTGAATGGCTGAAGGCGCATGAGAACCTGATCGTCACCGGCCAGACCGGAACCGGCAAGTCGTGGCTGGCCTGCGCCTTCGGCCGGCAAGCGGCACGGCTCGATCATTCCGTGCTCTATGTGCGCGTGCCGCGCCTGTTCGAGGATTTGGCCCTCGCCCGTCTCGATGGCCGCTTTCCACGCCTCATCGACAAACTCACGCGCGCACAACTGCTCATCCTCGATGACTTCGGAACCCACGTCCTCACCGATCAACAGCGCTTCCATCTGTTCGAAATCATCGAGGAACGCTATCGCCGCAAATCCACCCTGATCACCGCCCAGGTCCCAGTGGCCAGATGGCATGACCTGATCGCAGACCCTACCGTCGCCGACGCCATTCTCGACAGGATCGTTCACAACGCCCACCGCATCGTGCTCCAGGGCGATAGCATGCGAAAGCAAAAAGCAGCGCCCCTCTTGACCGGCACTGAAAACGGCGAAATCAATCATCCATGAACGCAACAAGGCACCCGAGGACCAACGCCGCCAAACTGTCCGGGAATTAGCGGAACCCCTGTCCGGCTTTTGCGAAATGCGCAGTTGAGGGGGAAATCGTTTCCTCAGAGAGACCAAGAAGCCATGGGCCGCGATACAGAGGCTGGCGTGGTGGTGGAAGCCCCGCCACCCTCGGTCTTCGTAGTGGCCCAGTCCCAGTTCCTGCTTGAGTTCCTGATAGTCTAGCTCGATCAGCCAGCGCAGCTTGGTCGCAATCGTCTGAAATTGGTAGAAACGCTCCGTACCACGCGATAACCAAAACATTGTAACAGATTCTTCAAATAACTTTATAGAATCTTTGCAACCGCAGATCCCTGATAATGGTACCCTCACCACAAAGTCTGAGATCAGGCATGAATAAAAGCCGACGCGTGCCTACGCTCAGGCTGCCGCCACAGCACACAACGGAAGTCGACGCCAATGGCAAGAAGAGCGCTCATCCTGGTTGAAGGCCACAGGAGTATTGGTCTGCTATATGTGAATGCGGCCCTGCGTCTTGGCGTGCATCCAATTACCCTGTCGGCTGATCCAGCTCAGTACGACTATCTTGCGGCAGAAAGCCTCGAAGCCATCCGTGTCAATACAGACGATTTCGATGCGCTCATCCGCGAATGTTCCCGGCTACGTGCAACGTATGACATCGCTGGCATTACTGGCTTTTCAGGTCTCGATGAGTCGATCTATGCGACAGTTGGTAAGCTCTGCCGGCATTTCGATCTGCCAGGTCCGGACCCTGCATCCATCGAACGATGCTGCGACAAATATACTCAACGTCAACTCCTCGCGGCGGCGGGCGTTCCAATGCCGGCTTATCGCCTTGCAGCAGACGCGACGGAAGTGGAAAGCTCTGCAATGGAGATCGGCCTACCGGTGATTGTTAAGCCAGCCGTCGGTAGCGGCAGCTGCGGTGTCCGGTTGTGCCGCGACGTCGATGAGTTAGCCAAACATGCGGCCAATCTCCTAGCTGGGCAGCCGACATGGGGGAGGTGTTCGCCGAGGATACTGATCGAAGAATTCGCACAAGGCCCCCAGTATAGCGCTGACACAATGGGAAATGAGGTCATTGCAGTAGGTGCCGCAGACTTCGACTGCCCACCCAATTTCGTCGTTCGTGGCAGCATCTTTCCGGCCCCGTTGACTGATTATGAGCATAAACGCATCACTGATGTTTCACTGAGCTGTTTGAGCGCTCTCGGCCTAGGCTGGGGACCAGCGAACATTGAATTCCGGTGGACGGAGCGTGGCCCAGTGGTCATCGAAGTCAATCCGCGTCTTCCGGGTTGGACCACCCCTCGGCTGATTCAGCTGGCTTACGGTATTGATCCCATTGCCGAGCACCTCAAGGTTGTGATCGGCGAGGAATGGAATTTGAGCAGAAGGCATTCGCAGACTGCGGCCGCCCGGTTCCTCGTTCCTGAGGGCGACGGCATCCTCGACAGGATCGAGGGCCACAATCTGGCGGTTTCCATACCAGGTGTCGTCGAGGTCAAGTTGTATGTTGAACCCAAGACGTCGATCGTCAGGAATGACGATTATCGAGACATCATGGGACATGTGATCGCTGCCTCACCCAGCCGTGCTGAGACCGAGGCGATACTGCAGCGTGCCGTCGACTTAGTCAGTTGGTCGATCACACCGTTTCCAACTAATGGCGAAAAGAAGAAAACTGCGGTCCCTGACCTTCTGGAGACCAGGGCAGGTGGCGCCAGTTGACGAGAGATCGCGCGGAACATTGGTGCAACCGAAAGCACGAAGGAGCTGCGGTGCAAAGTCAATGGACCAGACCAATCAGGCCCTCTCAGGCTGTTGAAAAAGGGTTGGCGATAGTCTCAGGTTCGTGGTTCAACCTGACCACGAAGGTGGTAGTGATCGTGCGCGGTGGTGACGGATAGACGGGCGAACTGTTCAGCTACGTGGACCTCGAGCTCGGGTGCGGTCCGATCATCCATTGTGCCGTATTCGGGCGATTGTGAATGAGGCGCTTTCCGCCTTGGAGCGGGAGTTTGCGGCGCTGTACACGCCGGTTGGGCGGCCGTCGATCCCGCCGGAGAAGCTGCTGCGGCGATGCTTTTGCAGGCGTTCTATTCGATCCGCTCGGAGCGGCTGTTGATGGAGCGCTGGTTCGTCGGGATTGGCGTCGACGATGCGACCTCGGATCATTCGGTGTTCTCCAAAACCGTGACCGGCTGCTGGAGGGCGACATCGCTGCAAAGTTGCTGGCGGCGGTGGTGCAACCCAAGGTGAAAGCTTTTGCCCATGGAGCACTTCTCGGTGGACGGGACGCTGATCGAGGCGTGGGCTTCGATGAAGTTGGCGGCAGCAAATCGCATGTTCGGAGCGCGTACGCGCCATGGCCGACTGGATCGCATGGCCGATGACGGCAGTTAGACAAACCGGGAGGCCATCGTCTCTATGACGTTGATCGGTCACCACGGGCATTGAAATCGGCGTTGGACCAGCCAAAGATCAATGGGATCGAGCACGATCCGCGTCTGGTCAAACTTCGGGGCGACCGATGTGATCGCAACAAGTGGCAGGCAGCGAGATGATTCACATGATGCGGAAGCGGTAGGAGCTGCCTTGACTTCGGGCAAGCTCTTTCGCCCAGCACGCAATTCAAGGCAATCGTTGTGTGAATTGTTGACCAATGGAGGCATGCAGGGCTGCAATCCAGAATTTGCAACACAATCGTCCGGCTTGCTGCCGCTACCGGCATGCTTTCCGAAGCCCTCGTCCTTCGATCCGACTGCTGGTAGTCTGATCCTCCGGCAAGCAAGTTCATTGAAAGCCGTTGCTGCCGCTCCAACCCACAACACGGGGTATGTTTGGATCGGCATTTGGCGGCGTGTCGCCCGGCTCGGAACGTTGAACAGTACGCTATTCGTTCCACCGCGGGCACTCCGCCCGCCTACAGCACTCTGTTTCAGCCGTGTTCGGTTGAAGACGTCCGTGTTCGGAACATAGCACGCTGAGGCACAAGTGTTCCGCGGTTGCGGCGCGAAACACGTGGTTTTGCCCTTCTTGCTCCCACAGTCTTATTGGTGGCACGCCGATTGCAGAAAACACGGCGAAGGATCCGTTACGACCATAGCGGTCCCGCAGTCTCCAGCCCAGGGGGTCTCAATGAAACTTGCGCGAATGATCCACGTCAAAGCGATCGATGCTGCAAAGAGTGCGGTCCCGCCAATGGGAGCTTTGCCGCGTCCGTCGTGGGTGCCACTGTCATTCCCCCACCAGGGGATGTGGTTCGTTTCGCGTCCGGCCGGTGGCAGCGAGGCCCGTAACACCCAGATGGGACTACGAATTCGCGGCGAGCTCGACGATGCGGCCCTGCAGACAGGCTTGGACGCCTTGATGGCGCATCATGAGGTCACTTTCGGGGTGGAGGGCGGCGCGCCATTCCTGCGGGTCGGGCCGGCAGACGTCGGCCTGCCGCTGAAACGAGACGATCTGAAAGCGGCGGCGAATGTGGAGGCGACGCTCGCGGATCTGATGCGCGATGAAGGGCAGTTTGCGTTCGACCTGGAGGCCGGGCCGCTGATCCGTGGGCGGATGATACGCTTGGCGGTGCATGATCACATGCTGGTGATCACGCGGAGCACCGTCGAGCGCCTTGTGAACAAATTGCAGCAAGCATTGACCCAGATGGCGGCCGACCCCGGGCAGCGAGTCTGGTCGGCACCGCTTCTGTTGGCGGAGGAACGCCATCGTCTTTTGATAGAGCCGAATTCGACGGAATCGGCCTCTCCCCAAGCACCTTGCATACCCCAGTTGCCAGAGGCGCAGACGGGGCGAGATGCGGAGGCGATTGCCCTTGACCGCGAGAACCAGGGCCTGACCGAACATGAGCTGAACGCGCGGGTGATTTGCCCGCCTCAAGCACCACCCATCAACTCGGACCCGGGGGCCCGAACTGTGGTCATGAATTTTATCGAGGGGACGCGCGTCGTTACTCAAGGTGAGCTGCAAGCCAACAGCATCACGCGTTATCAGGTCACAAAATTCTATCGTGAACAAATCAAAGCCGGCGGTTACTACGATCAGCTTAGATACATCGTCGAGCCCACATTCGACGAGTTCAAGAGTCCTGGCAATCTGGACACGAGCGGCGAGCACGACAATACGGTCATGCCCGGACTTCAGCACAAGTACGCTCAGACCGGATTGTTGCTGGTAACAGACCGTTGCGCTTCATACTGCCGTTATTGCTTTCGTAAACGCATCGTTGGCAAGGACTCCGATGAAATCACAGCTGATTTCGCCCAGATTGCGCGATACATCAGCAATCATCCTGAGATGACGAATGTGTTGCTTTCGGGAGGCGACCCGTTCGTGCTCAGCACCGCCAAGCTTAACAAAATTCTTGATCATCTGCTGCCGATCCCGCATTTGGATTCGATTCGATTCGGCACAAAAGCGCTTGGGTATGAGCCCAAGCGGTTCGAGGATCCCGCTCTACCGGCTCTGTTCCAACGGATCCATGAAACGGGTAAAACCTCGGTGATCGTCACACATTTCGACCATATTGGTGAAATCTCCGTCGATACGGAGCGCAATATTCGCTCGTTGCGCGCTCAGGGCGTGCAATTCCTCAATCAGTCCGTGCTTCTCGCCAAAATCAACGACGATCCCGAGATCTTGGCGGCAACCTTCGCTAAGTGCCACCAAATGGGTGTCCGCCCCTATTATCTTTTTCAGGCCAGGCCCGTGAAAGGCGCATCGCATTTTCAGGTTCCGCTGCGCCGCGGACTGGACATTGCGCACGGCATCAACCAACGTCTCAGCGGCATCCAAAAGACATTCAAATACATCATGTCCCATTACACGGGAAAGATCGAGATTCTCGACCTTGGAGCCGATGGCCGTGTGTATATGCGATATCATCAAAACAAGACTCCGGGAAAGATTGGAAAGATATTCTCTCGGGCGCACCGTGAGGGCGCCTGCTGGTTGGACGATGTGCCTGAAGGATGAGATCGGAAAGCGCAATGCTGATTGTCAAACAGAGGGAGTGCAGCACAGAAGCCTCTTCCTTTCCGTGTGGGAGCGCCACCCAGGCGGCGACTTTCCCGCTCTTTGGGGGGATGCTGCGTGCCGACGATGCTATTGATGGGGCGATGACTGTGGCGGGCGAGCAGCGGAGGCGCCATAATTTGCGCGATTCCCCCGACTACCGCCACGCTGGGCCGCGGGTGCCGGAAATACGGCGTGCTCGGCGTGAAGGATGAAGGCGCTCCCGCTATCTACATCGTCCAAAATGGTTATCCGGTCACGTGCGACCAATGCTGGATTCAGGACCCTCCAAACAGCGATCGCTTCATTGTCTGGCAGGGGTGGTTCACATGGTGCGGAAGCGGCAGGCGCTCGTTGCCTTCGAATTAGTCCGTTGGCTCGGGACCCAGCGCGAGGCAATCGCCTCCTGAATCGTGTCCAATGGAGGTGTGCACGGCAATCGCAGGGTTGCCACGCAGCCGGGGAGATATGGTTATGGACCAGGGACCGCTGAGGCAGGCAATCCTCAAGGCTTTCGACAGCATGTCGGAGCAACTGCAAAACGCAGCGCGCTTCGTGCTCGACCGGCCACGTGATGTCGCTCTTCTTTCGATGCGTGAACAGGCTCGGCAGGCCGGCGTCCAACCTGCAACAATGACGCGTCTTGCCAAGCATCTTGGCCTGGGGGGATTTGACGATATCCGCAACATGTACGCTGAGACTTTGCGCGATGCAGGTGCTGGATTTGCTGGAAAGGCAGGAAAACAGGTTGCAAACCAGAAGCTGAAGGGCGACCACGCGCTTGCTGCAAAAATGCTCAATTCAATCGCAAAGCAGATTGCACAGCTTGCGGAGCCTCGATCCCTCGATCGAGTGGTAACATCGGCAGCGTCACTGGCCAAGGCCCGAAGGATCTACTGTCTTGGACTGCGCTCCAGTCACGCTGTAGCCTGGCAGTTCCGACATGTTCTCAGGTTTGTCGGCGAGAAGTCGGTGCTTCTCGATGGGATTGCGGGCACTGGTAGCGACGCCATTGGAAGCGCTTGTAAGGATGATGTCCTACTTGTCGCGAGTGTCCACCCGTACACCAAGGCGACCGTTGAATTAGCGGAGTTTGCGAAATCTAAGGGAATCCCAGTTATTGCTATAACCGACAGCGAGGTCGCCCCCTCAGCGTTGATTGCAGAAACCACCGTCGTGGTTTCGACCAACAGTCCATCATTCATTCATACGATGACCCCTGCCTTTGCAATAGGTGAGGTTCTAGGGTCTCTGATTACAGGTCATGGCGGTGGCGAAGTACTGGAAGCCATCAAGCGCTTCGATGAACAACTCGCAGCCCTCGACATCCATTTGAAACCCCGCATTCCGCAGAAATGGCCGTGACCAAGGGCGTGTAAAAGCACGTTTGCGAGGAAGGCGACGCGGTCACGCGCCCTTATACATAAGACGGGCTTCTGTAACGGAGCCTCGAGTTGTCGATCCCTCGTAACTTCGTCCGCTGCCGGGGTCTTGCTTCTGTCCGCAGTCGGCGCTTTTGGCTGCTGCCTGATGGGATCTGATCGGGATCGGCTGGCCAATCTGGCTAGGGACGCGCAGTGATGAATCGAGCTGCTCCCGTCTTAGTGGCCAACCGGGTCCACCCCGGCAAGGGACGTCGGTAACGGCAGGAGCTGGTGTCGATGCCCGCCATGTTCCTTCTTATCCTTACCTCTCATGAACGCTTCACGATACGACTGCCGCAGGACGGCCTGTCGGCAGAAAGCGCTCAGCGCTGCACATCATCTGGTGCAGAACCACCGCCTGCTTGCGCAAAAGTGTAAGCTTGGCCTTTCACCCATGGCGCGCTTGGCCACCGCAAGCGCCCAGGACTTCAAAGCCGAGCCCTTGACCGATCGCGTCAGCAGTGCTTTAGCCGCCTCGTAAAGCGCCACACGCACCCCGTGGTCGCCGACCTTGGAGATGCGAGCAACCGCGACGGGTCATCGATGGCCGCCGAAACTATCAGCCCTACCAAAGCCCTGACCCGCCTGCAACAGCATTGCCCGCAGCGGCTTCTCCGGTGGGATCGACGGCCGCCCGATCGGCGAGTACAGCGCCGCGAACTCAGGCTCCATTGCCGAAAGCGCCTCGATCACAATCGCCCGAATATGGCGCAACGGATGATCGCGCCGCACTCCCGCCCAAAGGTCTACGCAGCTGAACAGCCCACCCGTCTGTCCGTCACCGCCGCGCACGATTCCCCCCACCCCTTCGTGGCCAGAGTGAATCAGCGCTTGGCCGAGTCGCTGACCTTCACGAAGCCGACCGGGGCCGTGACAATGAGTTCGCCGCCGGGCCTTCTCGTAGCGTGCCGACAGGGGGACTCTGACGCAGAAGGTCGAGTTCGTACTCGTTGAGGCTGCCCTTCAATCTCAGCAGCAGTCGGTCGCACCCTGACGCGCGCATAGACCGATCTGATCGGCCAGCACAGGATCGACGACGCGGCATCACGGCTGTGTTGCGGGCGAAGCGCGATGCTTCCCGGACTACGACCGCACCGTTTTGCCAAGGCAGACTTCGGCTACCATCCGGTCGAATCCGTCAACGTGTGTGACGCCGGCCGCGGAGCGACCGAGGTCTTCGTCGACCGCCTCGATGCGAGACCAGCCAAGTGCCGTCACGCGATCGCGCACCACATATTGAAGAGCGCAGATCTCACGATAGCAAAGCGATCTCACGATTGTGGAGCACCGGAGGGACCGAGGATTGCCGAACATACAGAATAGCCTAAGCCTAGGGTGACATGGCGTCCTCGAGGTTCGCGGGCGTTTCGCCTTCCCAACGTTCGGCCCTTCGCGGCTACCGCTACTATGGCCTCTGCTGACTTCTCGCTCCGCCGACCTCACGGTCATCGTCGCCTTTCAGGCGTCAGGCGAGACTAGGGCGGCCTTTTCTTCTCAGACGTGATGACGCACCCTACTTGCGACGCTTCACCTGGTCACCCTTCAAGCCGCAGAACTCCTTGCGCCAGCGATAATACTGAACTGTGTCACGCCGATCGAGCGAACAGCTTTGCCAACTGAGCCCTCGTGGACGACAGAACATCGACCTGACGCAGTTTCGCGATGATCTCTCCAGCTCTGTACTTCTCGGCATACCGACGTCCTCTCTAACGGCAACGAGCCTGCTTCACGGAGGACCACCTTTCGGGGAACAACGCGGAACAGCCTTGTGGTCCCGTCGATAATGTTGCGGCCGCGTTCCTCAAGCCCGGACAGGAGATATCGAGATGATCCATATGCGCCATCTATCGGCTGCCGCAAACATATGTTGCATTGTTGGCCGCGACAAGCTAGATTTCGATCCGCTGCCGGTCAGGAGTGAGCCCTTGCTGGCGACCGAGAAAACAACGAAAGACAGGGGAATATCCATGAACAGACTTATGACGATGATTGCAGCTGCGGCATCGCTAGCGGTCGGGATCGGGGCTGCGACAAGTGCAGCCAATGCCGGCGCCGTACTCGACAAGGTTCTGCAGTCAAAGACACTGACGGTGGCAGCCGGTACGGACTGGGGGCCGATTTCACACTTGGACGAGAACCATCAACTCGTTGGCTATGACGTCGATATCGCCAAACAAATTGGGAAATCTCTCGGCGTGGAGGTCAAATTCGTGACACCTGGTTGGGACATCATCACCGCAGGCAATTGGCAGGGCCGCTGGGACGTCGCCATGGGTCAGATGACGCCAACCAAGGCCAGAGCGGAAGTAATTGACTTTCCCGCCGTCTATATCTGGGGCGCGGCAGTGGCCATCGTGCACAAGGATAGCAAGGCAACCAAACCTGCCGATCTTGAAGGCAAAGTGGTGGGAGTTTCCGCTGGCTCCGACACAGAAGCCTATGTCAATCATAAGCTGACGCCAGCCTGGGTAAACGCCAGCCCCGTTGAGTATCAATTCAAGCCGGGCCAGGTGAAAACTTACGGATCTGCCAATATTGCATTTGATGACCTCCGCCTTGGCGATGGCGTTCGGCTTGATGCGATCGCCAATGACGAGTTCCAAACAGATGACGCGATAAAGGCCGGTTACCCCTTCAGGATTCTCGAGCCAGCATTGTTCTACGCGCCGGGCGCTATCGCGGTCTCCAAGGATGACAAGGAATTCAGTGACAAGATAGCAGCGGCTATGAAGGAAATGAAGGACAACGGCACACTCACCAAACTGTCGATCAAGTGGTACGGGAAGGATTACTCCGTCCAGAAGTGAGTTCGGAAAGTTTTAGGCGGCCCAGCTTAGTCTGGGCCCCCATGTCGTAGAGGACTCCTCATGCTTTATTTGGATACAGTTGAATCCGAGGTACTCGTCCATAAGCCTTGGTTTGTTGCCTCAATCTTTGCTGTCGTGCTCGCGGTTTTTCTCATGATCAACCTGACGGGCACCACCTTCGGCGAACTCATGCGGCCGGTCATCGGCGATCCGCTGCAAAGCGGCGTCTACGGTCGCTTCGCGATAGCCTTTGTGATTGCAATCCTATTCTGCCTCAACATCGTGCTGATCGGTTTTGTTTCGCTGAAGGTGCAAATCGGCGTTGTTTGGACAGAGCTGCTACTTCTGTTTCTTGCCTTCTTCAATGCATTTAACCTAAGCATGCCTTTCATCTGGGAGAATGTGCCGTATCTCATCACGCAGGGGGCGATTACCACGATCTATATCTCAGCGGTATCATTGATATTCGCCTCAATCATCGCGATGATTGCGGCGATTGCAAAGCTTTCAAGCAACGGCTTCGCCTATGCCATCGCCAGTTTCTACACTTCATTTTTCCGCGGCCTACCGCTGCTCATCCAGATTTACCTGATTTACCTCGGGCTGCCGCAACTTGGTATCGTGATCGATGCTGTTCCTTCAGGCATCTTGGCACTGTCGCTTTGCGTCGGTGCCTATATGACAGAAATTTTCCGTGCCGGTATCCAAAGCATCGACCGCGGTCAATGGGAAGCTTCACGATCCATGGGTTTCGGCTTCGGCCTCACCATGCGCAAGATCATCCTGCCGCAGGCGCTGCCGGTCATCATTCCCCCGATGGGAAACACGTTCATCTCAATGTTGAAGGACAGTTCGCTCGTGTCGGTCCTCGGCGTATGGGAGTTGACGTTCCTTGCTCGGACTATCGGTCAGCCGACCTTTCATCACATGGAGATGCTGATAACAGCCGCGCTCATCTATTGGATCATGTCTGCCTGCCTCGAGGTTGGTCAATCATGGCTCGAGCGTCACTTCGCAAGGAGTAAGGTGCGATGACCGCTAGCATCCTAAACCAGTTTAAAGGTCTCGATGGAGGCAGCCCTTCGCAGGCGATTGGCAATGCGCCGCACGTGCAGCTACTTTCATCCCAAGAGCCTTACAGCCAGAAGCAGGTGCCAATGAGTGCAGACAAAATTATTGAAGCGACGAACGTGTCCAAGTGGTACGGCTCTTTCAGAGCATTGACTGACGTCAATCTCACCGTCCGCAAGGGCGAACGCATCGTTATTTGCGGCCCCTCCGGATCGGGAAAGTCGACGCTGATCCGCTGCTTCAATCGACTCGAAGCACACCAAGAGGGTGAGATCACGGTCAACGGGATCAGGTTGCACAACAAAATGCGCAACGTGACTGAAGTTCGCAAGAACGTTGGCTTGGTGTTCCAGCACTTCAATCTCTTCCCCCACATGACCGTGCTAATGAACTGCATGGCCGCCCCGATGTGGATCAAGGGCATGCCCGAGGTCGAGGCAAGGAAGATCGCATCGAAGTTCCTTGAGCGCGTGCGCATACCGGAACAGGCGAACAAATATCCGGGTCAGCTCTCCGGAGGACAGCAGCAGCGCGTCGCAATTGCCCGTTCCCTTTGTATGGAGCCTGCCGTCATGCTCTTCGACGAGCCGACCTCGTCGCTCGATCCGGAGATGGTCGCCGAGGTGCTTGAGACAATGACCGGTCTCGCGCGCGATGGCATGACCATGGTTTGCGTCACACACGAGATGGGCTTTGCGCGCTCCGTCGCGGACCGAGTGATCTTCATGGACGCGGGCCAAATTGTCGAACAGGGCGCTCCGAACGACTTCTTCACCAGGCCGCAGCATGAAAGAACAAAACTCTTCCTCAGTCAGATCTTGTCGCACTGAGTATCATCAACCGTTGGAGGGTATGGTTAGTTGAACTCGTAGTACTTTTAATAAGAAGAAATATCGATGATCTATTCCAATGAATTCGTCTTCCTATCTTCGTCGAAAAATCTAAAAACCTTTTGAAAAAGCTCGGCCTGCAATGGAGAAAGCGGGTATCGATCTACTGGTCGTTACGGACGCCGCCAATTTACAACTTGTCTTATGAGAAGTCCACGGTTCTACCGGACGCCAAGGAGAATACAATGAAAGCGGATGAAGTTGTTCATGACATGCTCGATCGCCAGGATCAAATCGTGGATAGACTTTGCGCGTTCCTGCGCTTACCAAGTGTAAGCACAGATCCAGCTTTCATTGGAGGGATGCGGGACGCGCAAGCGTTTCTAGTGAACTGGCTCGAGCGCATTGGCCTGAGCGATGTCCAGCTTCTCGACGGCGGCGGTCACCCAGCCGTTTACGGAGCTTGGAACGGTGCGCCCGGAAAGCCTACGTTGCTCATCTATGGGCACTATGATGTTCAACCCCCCGACCCGGTAGAAGCTTGGTTTACTCCACCTTTCGAACCAACCATCCGCGGCGGACGGCTCTACGCGCGAGGGGCGTCTGACGTCAAAGGCTCGACTGCAATTGCACTTGAAACTATCGCTGCGTTTCTGAAGGTCCGAGGCGCCTGCCCCGTCAACGTGAAAGTCTTTTTGGAGGGTGAAGAGGAGACCAACAGTCCTAGTTTGCGCCTTATTGTGGAGCGGTACGGCGACTTGCTGCAGGCTGATGGAATGATATCCGCTGATGGCTCGCGAGCGCATCCCGAAATTCCGACGATTAATGTCGGCTCGCGCGGAATTGTAGAGTTTGAAATTTCAGTTCGAACCGCCGACAAGGACCTTCATTCTGGTCGTTACGGCGGCGCGGTTCGGAACGCCGTACATGAGATGGCGAGAATCATCGCTTCGTTACATGACGAGGATGGCGCAATCGCGGTCCCGGGATTGTTGCCGGTCGTATCTTCCGTCTCAGTCGACGCCCGTGCCGAGACGGCCAGATTTGCCTTCGACGAGGTCGCTTTCGTCAAAGACGTTGGGGCGCAAGCCCACGGGGAACCTGGCTTCTCGACACGTGAACGGCTAACGCTTCGACCGGCCTTGGACATAAATGGCATGTGGGGAGGTTACACTGGGTTTGGCAGTAAAACAGTGATCTCAAGTACAGCCCACGCTAAGCTATCTTTGAGAATCGTGCCCGGACAGGACCCCGACCAAGTCTCAAACGCGCTTAAGTTTCATCTGCGTGCCGTTTGCCCCCCGGATGTTGAGCTGTCAATTGACGACCCGGGAACTGGAAGCCGCGCCTTCGACCTACCGACCGGACATCCCCTCGTGCTTGCGGCCAAGAAAGTCTTGTCCGAGGCGACCGGTCAAGAGCCGATACTTGTCCGCCTGGCGGCGTCCATTCCCATTACAGTGATATTCCAAGAGTTGCTCGGGGTTCAGACACTGATGTTCGGCTTTGCCCTTCCGGATGAGGATATTCATTCGCCCAACGAATTCTTCCGGTTAGCCTCGTTGGCGGAAGGCCTTTCTGCGTGGCCAAGGTTGCTAGAGCAAATCGGTGAGTACAGTGCCGATGAGTTTCGATCGATGGCCATAGCGGCCGAGAAGCCGCTAACTTAGCATGTAAAGAGTTTTGGATGAAAGCCCTTTGCAAGGCCGTCCTGTGCTCGGAAATCTTTCGCATGGAAGACTTGTCGTCCGATAGCTCGTTTCGAGTTTGTAGGGCGGGAGTCTTTTCGAAGCAACGAAGCCAATTTGATGGGTAAACGTCCTCTGATCATCTGAAAACGCGATGGCACAGTGCGCGGCTTTATGTTGGTAATTCCAACGCCAAGTGGCGCATATTTGGCGCGGAATGGGTCGATCTGGTCCCCCTGCTAACGGAAGGTGAAGTGCATGCAGATCAAAGATATCGGGTCGGCGAGACTGAGAAGCGAATGATCTCTGTTGGTAAAACCCACGCCTGGGTTCACAATCATCCGTGTCTGGCAGAAGGACTGCGCCATCGCGATCTCCAAATTCATAAGTATCACGAAGGAGGTGCGGAAACTTTCTGCGACTTCCCTCGACGCTTATTCGTTAAATAACGGAGATCGGCATGCGCGGATATTCGGTTTTTTCCATCCTTCGCAATGGTCTCACCGGCCAAAGGCACTGGCGACGCGCCTGGCGGGCGCCCGTTCCGAAGTCGACCTATGATGTTGTTATCGTAGGCGGCGGCGGGCACGGTCTGGCGACCGCTTTCTATCTCGCCGAGAACCACGGCGTCCGCAATGTCGCCGTGCTGGAGAAGGGCTATATCGGTGGCGGCAACGTCGGCCGTAACACCACAATCATCCGGTCGAACTATCGGCTTGATGGCAATACCCAGTTCTACGAATTTTCGATGAAGCTGTGGGAGGGCCTGTCGCGAGCGCTCAATTTCAACGTGATGTTCTCGCAGCGCGGCTTTTTGCTGACAGCCAATTCGGCCGGCGAATTCGACGCCTTCGGCTATCGCGCAAATGTCATGCGGCTGAACGGGATCGACGCCGAATTGCTTGATAGCGAGGAAGTGCGCCGGATGGCGCCCTATCTGGATTTTTCGGAGAAGGCGCTGTTCCCGATTCACGGCGCGATACTTCAGGGCCGGGCGGGCACTGCGCGCCATGACGCGGTGGCATGGGGCTACGCACGCGCCGCCGACGCTCACGGCGTCGACATCATCCAGGGCTGCGAGGTGACGGGTTTCGTCCATGACGGCGAGCGCATCGTTGGCGTCGAGACGACGAAGGGCCGGATCGGCGCCGGAAAAGTCGGGCTTGCGGTGGCGGGGCACACCTCGGTGCTCGGCCACAAAGCCGGCCTCGAACTGCCGATCGAGAGCCATATCCTGCAGGCTTTCGTGACCGAACCGATCAAGCCGCTGGTCCACCACGTCTTGGCCTATGGCGCCGACCACTTTTATGTCAGCCAGTCGGACAAGGGTGGACTGGTCTTTGGCGGGGGCCTGGACGGCTATAATTCCTATGCGCAACGCGGCAATCTTGGCGTCGTTCGCGAGGTTGCCGAGGCTGCGATCGCGATGATGCCCTCCATCTCGCGGCTACGCATCCTGCGCCACTGGGGTGGCGTGATGGACATGACGCCCGACGCCAGCCCGATCATCGGCCCGACGCCGGTCGACGGGCTCTACCTCAACGCTGGCTGGTGCTACGGCGGCTTCAAGGCCACGCCTGCTTCGGGCTGGTGCTTTGCGCATACGCTCGCCAAGGGCGAAGCCCATCCGCTTGCGGCCGCCTATCGGCTCGACCGCTTCCGTGCCGGCCGCACGATCGACGAGGCCGGCGCCGGCCCATTCGCCTGGCTGCAATAACAGAGAGACTGGAAGATCATGCTGCGCATCGAATGTCCCTGCTGCGGGCCGCGCGACCACGACGAGTTCCGCTATGGCGGAGACGCCTCGGTGAGCCGGCCAGCGTATGACGATCCGGATTTCGAAGCCTGGTACCGCTACGTCTTCGTGCGCGAGAACCCGGCCGGGCTGCATCGCGAATACTGGCAGCACGTGATGGGCTGCCGACAATGGCTCGTCGTCGAGCGTGACACGCGGAGCCATGCCATCGCCTCGACCCGCTTTGCTCGGGAGGCGCGCGCATGAGCCGGGTCATGGGAGGCGGGCGGATCGACCGCTCGCAGCCAATCGAATTCACCTTCGACGGCAGGGCGATGACCGGTTTTCGCGGCGACACGCTCGCCTCGGCACTGCTGGCAAACGGCGTCCGCCTTGTCGGCCGCAGCTTTAAGTATCACCGGCCGCGCGGCATCTATTCAGCGGGGCCCGAGGAGCCGAATGCGCTTGTGACATTAGGAACCGGCGGGCGGCGCGAGCCGAACCTGCCGGCGACCATGGTGGAATTGGCGGACGGCTTGGTAGCCGAAAGCCAGAACCGCTGGCCATCGCTCAAGTTCGATGCCCAGGGCATCAACGGCCTGTTCGCACCCTTCTTGGCGGCGGGCTTCTACTACAAGACCTTCATGGGCCCGACCCGGCGGGCTTGGATGTTCTATGAACATTTCATCCGCAAGGCTGCGGGGCTGGGCCGCGCGGGAGAAGAACCTGATCCGGACCGCTACGAAGTACGCCATCTCTTCGCGGATGTCGCGGTGATCGGGACCGGGCCGGCGGGACTTTCGGCGGCGCTGGTGGCGGGCGAGGCGGGCGCCAGGGTGGTCCTCGTAGAGCAGGATTTTCTGGCCGGCGGTACGCTTTTGTCGGAGCGGGCGGAGGCCAGGGAATGGCTTTCCGGAACGCTTGGAAGGCTCGCCGATATGCCGAATGTTTCGATGATGATGCGCACCACGGCGTTCGGCGCCTATGATGGCAATGTGCTCGGGCTCGTGGAGCGGCACGGGTCCCGAACCGCCGATCCGAAAGAAGGGCAAACGCGCCAGGCGCTACTGCTTTTGCGCGCGAAATCGATCCTTTATGCGACTGGGTCGATTGAGCGGCCGCTGACGTTCGCCAATAACGACCGACCCGGGATCATGCTAGCCTCCGCGGCGCGGATCTATCTGAACCGCTTTGCGGTCCTGGCGGGTACCAGGGCTGTGGTTGCGACCGACAATGACAGCGCCTACAGAGCAGCCTTTGATCTTGCCGCAGCCGGGGCGGAAGTGACGATAGCAGACAGCCGCGCCGAACCGGCACATGAACTTCTGGAACAGGCGCGCCGCCAGGGCATCGCCGTCCGCACCAAATCGCTGGTTTCCAACGCTTTGGGACGGCATGCCGTACGCGCTATCGCGCTTTCCGAACCTGCTGGTTCGACTACGATCGGATGCGACCTGGTCGCGGTCTCCGCCGGCTGGTCGCCGACGGTGCATCTGACCTCCCATCTCGGGGTGAAGCCGATCTATCGCGAAGACATTTGCGCTTTCGTCCCGGGAAAGCTCGGAGCGGGGCAATTCGTGGCCGGTGCTGTGACGGGAGGCTTCACCACAGCCAGCGCGATCGAAGAGGGGCATCGTGCAGGGGTTGAGGCATCTGCTTTCTGCGGCGCAGCCAAATTGATCGCGCATCCTGTCATGCTCAAACTTACTGAAATCAATGCGGGACCTAATGATAACCCCCTCTCCACCTCACTTCGCTCGGCCCCTCTCCCCCACTTAGTGAGGGGGGAGGACAGAAGCCCCGCCATGAGGCCGGAGCGTCATCTCCCCCGTCGGTCGGGCGAGAGGTGGTTCGCGCCGCGATCCCGAAATGGGAACGAAAAAGAAGCTGAACTTACCGAAGGCAAGGCCTTCGTCGACCTGCAGATGGACGTGACCGCCACTGACATTGCGCTGGCGCATCGCGAGGGATACGAGGCAGTCGAGCATCTGAAGCGGTACACCACACTCGGTATGGGCACCGACCAAGGTAAGACAAGCAACTTCCATGCGCTTTCAATTATGGCCGGCCTGCGCGCCATGGCGGTTCCGGACGTTGGCACCACAACGTTCCGGCCGCCCTACACACCGGTCGCCGTCGGGGCGCTGGCCGGGCGTGGCATCGGCCATCATTACAAGCCGATCCGGCACACGCCGATGCACGACTGGCATGTCGCCAACGGCGCGCAGATGGTGGAGGGCGGCCTCTGGATGCGGCCCTGGTTCTATCGTGCTTCCGGCCGCGACGTGAACGACGCCTATGTCGCAGAGATGCGGATGGTGCGCGAGGCGGCCGGGCTAATGGACATCTCCACGCTCGGCAAGATCCACATACACGGGCCGGACGCAGCCAGCTTCCTCGACCGGGTCTATGTCAACGGCTTTGCCAGGCTGCCGGTCGGCCGCGCGCGCTACGGCGTCATGTTACGCGACGATGGCATCGTCTTCGACGACGGCACCACGAGCCGACTCGGTGAGCGGCACTTCTTCATGACGACATCGACCGCGAAGGCCGCGGACGTGATGTCCCGGCTCGAATTCCTGCTCGATACCGCTTGGCCCGACCTGCGCGTTTCGGTGACTTCGGTCACCTACGAATGGGCGGCGATGTCGGTAGCCGGTCCGAAGAGCCGCGATATCCTCGCCGCCGCGTTTCCCGATTTAGACCTCTCAAACGAGGCGTTGCCGCATATGGGGCTGATCGAAGAGAAATATGGCGACAAGCCCCTGCGCATCATCCGCCTCAGCTTTTCCGGCGAGCGGGCTTACGAGATCTATGTCGGCGCGAGCATGGGCAAGGAGGTATGGTGCCGGCTGATGGAGGCCGGCGCGCCCTTTGGCTTGAAGCCCTACGGCGTCGAGGCCCTGGGCGCCCTGCGCGTTGAGAAGGGCCATGTCGCGGGACCGGAGATCGACGGCAGGACGACGCTCGAGGACCTAGGGCTCAGCCGCATGGCGGGCAAGCGCAGTGGCTATGTGGGCGAGGTACTTGGCCGCCGCGAAGCCTTCGGCGACCCGGAGCGACCGCGACTGGTCGGGCTGCGCTGCATCGAGCCTGGAAAGCAGTTATACGTCGGCGCGATCCTATTCAGGCCTAGCGAGCCGTTGCAGGGCCACGGTCTCGGCCGCGTCACTTCCGTGACCTACAGCCCCACGCTCGACGCCTGGATCGGGCTCGGACTGCTTGCCCGGAAAGCAGCGGAGGAGGGTGCCGAGATCGTCGCCACTTATCCGATCGCAGGCCAGACGGTGCGGGTCCGGGTAGTCTCGCCCCTATTCCTCGACCCGAAGGGAGAACGGCTCCATGGCTGAAGGTCCCACCGTGGCTGGGTTCGAAATGGCGGCGTATGACTGCGCGATCGTCCAATTGGAGGGCTGGGGCGGCGCGATGGCGCAATTCGAAGCGGAACTGCAACGGACGCTAGGCGGGCCGCTGCCGAACGAGACCGGCGAGACCGCTCGTCATGACAGCCGGCTCGTGGTCCGCGTCGCGCCACGCCGGTTCTGGCTGCTTTGTGACGGCCCGCCGCCGGTTATCGATGTCGACCCGGAACTTGGCTGCGCACTCCCGCTCGGCGAGGGCAGGGTCGGGCTGCGGCTTTCCGGCGGGGGCCTCAAATATGTGCTGGAGCGGTGCGTCCCGGTGGATTGGGAGACGCTGGACGAGGGACGGGCGCTCCACACCGGCCTCCATCGCGTGCCGGTCCTCCTGCTGCGCAGGAGCGCATTCGAATGCGACATCATCGCCCCGCGCAGCTTCAGCAAGAGCCTGACGGAGTGGATTGCAGACGTTTCCGCGGCCGGCAACTTCGCTACCACCTCAAATAGTCCCGCGGCAGACCTCGAATAAAAGCGGGTCACCTTCCGCAACGACCTTCAAGCGTGATGTGCCGCTCATCTGTATCCACCAAGGCGAGAATGAACGTCTCGTGCGCATCCAGCTTCGAAATCTTGGCTTGCCCTGCCGGCCAGGCTCCAGCCTGCCGATCGAAAACGCCAATCGCGATACCACGCACCAGACTTCGAAATCCCGATCGAAAACCGGCGTGCCGCTTCCCGACAGACCTTCGTCTATCGCCTCGACGACACGCTTTCGCAAATCCAGGCTGTAGGCTCGCGCCATGCAGTTGCTCCTTCCGCAAATTGATTCGATCAGGGAATCAGAGCAAGCCACTCAATGCAAACCCGCGACTCCGATTTAAGCAAAACCGCTCTAGCCCTGCGATCGCATGATGCCCCTTGGGACCAACTCCTCCCGCTGCGAACTTTCATATACACTCGTATTCGACGTAATGGTCTGGCTTTTTGAAGACAGTTGAGTTTTCCGCAACCCATGCTATCAAGCCTATGACTGTCATACCATAATGGTGAAGCATTTTTTCGAATGAGCTCCCTTTAGCCACTCCTGGAATATAATTAGATTCGAGAAACCAGATCTTTGATATCTCTACAAACTCGGAATCGAATCAAATATCGATAGAAGAAGCAATAGTTTTTGCCAACAATTGCAGGCTATGAGAAATTTTATCATCTAGATTAATCATTTTCTCTTGGCGATTTTTTCCGAATATTTTTGATCTCGTCCACAAAATTGCATATCTGCTTCCAGTTTTAAAACCGGAAGCGGCTCTACCCCCGACGTACTTATTATGCAACCACACGTATACTCATCCCCTCATGAGCTCTTGTAACACAGCTGCACTGTCGTAGGCAAATATCTTGTGAAGAAGGGCCTCAATCTCCGTCCCCGACCTTGCAGGATTGTGAAAAAGTTTTGCAAATAGCGATGAACCAAGTTAATTCGGTTTCACTACAATTGGACTTAAGCAGGACGTAGGGATCATCTTCATTACATCGTCGACATTTCTAGGTGTTATTAGTGTTGTCTTCGGCGCTCTCACGATTTCAGTGGGCAACAACGAGGAAACGATCGACGACATTGCATACTTGTTCATCGTCAACGATGCGACATGTGGGTCGCCGAACGTGCCCTCTAAGCCTGAAAGCGCCGCAAGCGTCTGAACTCCTCCGTCTTCGCCAAACTGTCCGTGTAACAAATTCACAACATATTCATTGCGAGGCCGTCAAGATGCATTTTCCGGCCCCTTCGTCACTGACAGGCGTAAGCTTATAGTTATTTGATGTTTATTTTCGCTAAGAACTCTTGTGGCTTGAATAGAGTCCTCTCTGATCGGGGTCATTGAAGTCTATTTACTCCTGCTCTTCTTCCGGATCGTATCGCCAGTGGGCATGGGCTTCTGTTCGCGCTCGCAGCTTGGGCGCGGCATGATGGCTTCAGAAGAGCAAGGCGTCTCAATCTGTGTCACGACTTTGAAGGCTTTGATCTTCTCGCCGAGATCGCTCTTGTCCATCCTCGGTACGGGCGGCCTGCTAGGGTATGCCGACGCCGAAATGCCGCGGGTGGGCTACATCCAGAGGCGGTTGGGTTCATCGCGAGTTTTGCAGATGCTCTCTTCCCGTAGAATGGGATCCTGACGCATACGTGACACGTTCGTTTCCTTAGCAATTATCACCAGTCGACAGCTTCCGCCGCCCTAAGCCAACGCAGCAAAACTCACGCCAAATAGCTAATCGAGCCAAAGAAGAATTGTATGGCAGCGTTCAGCTATCTCGCCTGAGGCAAGCGAGAGGGATTGGTACACAAAACTTGTCGCTAACCCGACAAAGTGTCGAATGTGCCCCAGCACGTGGTGTAAGTCGTCGGCGAAGGCGCCGGTCGCGATCGCGCCTTCAACAGCGCTGTAGCGCGCGAGCGGCGTAGCGGTGGTCATAGATGTTCCCCCCGTAGGCTCGGGTTGCTGAAGCCAAACTGATTCGAAGGAACCACCGATGATCGGCGAGATGATGGACTAGCGTGCGCTCGTGGCAGATGATGGGGTTTGCCGCCGGAGCGGCTGATGGAGGTGGAGGTTCGCGCCGCCTACGGGCGCCATCTATGGCGAGAAAGGGGCCGCTGCGGACGGTCCAGCGCACCGGTTATCGAGGCAGGACTGGGAGACGCGAGCCGGCACCGTCGAGCTGCGCCTGTGTACTGACCCGCAAGTATTCCGCGTCGCGGCGCGAGACACCCGGTTTTCCCACTTACCCGCACAATCTCTTCGTTGGTCCGCCGATTGCATATCCGTTCAAGATTGCGATCTGGCGGTCTCGAACCGATGAGGTCTAGATGAAACTTGCTAAAACGATGCTGCTTCATGCGATAGATACTGCACTGTTGAGTGCTGTACCGCGAAGCTTTGCCGCATCCGTCCCAGGTTCCGCTGACCCCCCAGCAGCAGCTTGGTTCTTTCGCTCCTACGGGCGGTAGCGAGGCCTGTCACATGCAGATGGGCGTCGGCTCAGCGGCAAGATGTACCACGCGGCCCTGCAGCCAACTGCGGACGAATTGGTGGCGCTTCATGAGGTGCTGCGCACCACCTTCAGGGCGGTAGACCGAGGAGTTCCAGCGAATCGGACGATCTGACGATGACATAGAATGTGTAGGGGACGCTCGCTAACCTGATGCGCCATGGAGCAGCAGCCGAAGTTTGTATGAGAAGCCGGGAGTCCATTCGCGGCTTAAAGGCAGCACAGGCGGGGCGCGCGGGTCGTAGTTGTTGGCCTCGATTAACCAAATCCGAGTGATCGAACGTGGCAGTAGGTAAATATTAGGGAGTAACTCATGCGGGTAGCTATCGTTGTTAACTACGACTGTAAGGGCGTGATCAATCGATTTGGCCAGCCTCGTCCGGAGCAATACCACGGCGACAGGACGTTTGAAAGCCTGATGGCAGCACTGCAAAAGGGCGGCCACGAGACCCTGCTGTGCGAAGGTGATAAAGGACTGCTCACAGCACTCGAGCGGTTCATGCCACCCGATTCGCAGGCCCGCCCTTCGGGAATCGTCTTCAACTGGGCGGGCGGGATTCAGGGCGAGTGCCCTTACGCCCACGTTCCGGCCATGCTCGAAATGGCGGGCGTTCCTTACACCGGATCGAGCCCGCTCGGGTATGGACTGGCGGACGACAAGGTGGTTACCAAGATGCTCATCCGCAGTCGCGGCGTGCCAACGCCCAACTTTCGAGTGATGCGTGTTGGCACAGAGAGTACCGGCGACCTTCGATTCCCGGTGGTAGTAAAGCCGCGTTACGGTTCCGACAGCTTGGGGCTGCAGTTCGTACGTGAGCCTGCTCAGTTGAGGCAGGCTGTAGAAGTGATCGTCAGGCAGTATGCGCAGGATGCGCTCGTGGAAGAATATATCGACGGGCGAGAAATTGCTGTCGCGCTGCTCGGAAACGAAGAGCTCGAAATGCTACCTCCGGTGGAGCAAGACTTCGGCGAACACGAAACGCGCCTTTTCAATTGGGAAATGAAAAGCATGGCGGTCGCGACGCCGCTCCCAATTTGTCCTGCGGAAATCGGGAGCGATCTCGCGACGGTGCTTCGAGATAATTCGGTTGCGACCTTCCGTGCCTGCCAGTGCCGGGACTTTGCCCGCGTCGACCTTCGGATCGATCGCTCCGGCAAGCCCTTTGTCCTGGAGATTAACGCCATGCCGGGGCTCGGTGCCACTGGCTTTTTTGCCTTAGCCGCAAGGGCCGCCGGACACAGTTATTCTAGGTTGGTCAATCGCATCCTGGATGTAGCTCACACGCGGTATTTCGGAGTGGGCCTTCCCTAGCCACTGCACATTAGGAGCGAATCGTTGCGCTAGAGCACGTCCTGTGATCGATGAATCGATTGTGATGTGACGGCTGCGTTTTGTGCTGATTCAACATCCACCTCGATGGGAGGTGGACGATGGGAAGAGCATTGAGCGGTGACCTTCGGTCGCGGGTCTTGAAGGCTTCGGACGAGGGCATGTCGGCGCGGCAAGCGGCGGCGCGGTTCGGCGTGGGAGTGTCCAGCG